>CAZNXL010000130.1:0-5885 GCA_964577075.1 uncultured Dorea sp.
CTCATGGAAAAAGTCCGCTTTGTTTTCAATCGTATATCCGATTTTTGTGAATTCAGATGCCATATAGTGCGCTTTTGATGTACACTGAACCGCAGCATTTTTTATGCCTTCATTTCCCATTGCAGCCATATAAACACTTACTGCCAACGCACAGAGCGCCTGATTAGAGCATACATTACTGGATGCCTTTTCTCTTCTGATATGCTGCTCCCTCGCCTGAAGTGTTAATACATATCCCGTTTTTCCATTATGATCCACTGTCTGTCCTACAATTCTTCCCGGAAGTTTTCTTGTCATGCTGCTTACACATGCCATAAATCCAACATAAGGACCGCCAAATGCAATCGGAAGGCCAAGCGGCTGTCCGTCACCTACCGCAACATCCGCTCCATATTCTCCCGGTGTTTTGATCACGCCTAAAGAAATCGGATTCACACCCATAATATACTTCGCTCCTGCCTCGTGTACGATCTCTCCGATCATCCCGGCGTCTTCCAGATTCCCATAGTAATTGGGATGCTGAATATATACACATGCAGTATCTTTATCCACGTTTTCTTTTAGAAATTCTAAATCTGTCACGCCATCTTTTTCCGGAATAATAACCAGTTCCATTTCATTTCCAAAGCAATAGGTTCTGACTGTTTCTAATACGGCTGGAAGAACTGTTTCTGAAATCATTGCTTTCTTTCTCTTACGCTCTCTGCACATCGCAATTGCTTCCGCAGCTGCAGTTGCTCCATCATAAACGGATGCATTAGACGCGTCCATACCTGTCAGATCACATATCATTGTCTGATACTCGAAAATAGACTGCAGGATTCCCTGACTGATCTCTGCCTGATATGGCGTATAGGCCGTCAAAAGATTCTCTTTGGTGATTACGCTTTTGACAATAGCAGGAATAAAGTGGCGATATGCGCCTGCCCCACGAAAGATCGTGTTAAATACACGGTTCTTTTCAGCGATTTTCTGCATGTTTCTACGCACTTCCAATTCGGACATCCCTTCTGGAATAGAAAGTCCGTCTTTTACTTTTACTTCATCAGGTATATGGGCGAATAATTCCTCCATGGAATCAAAACCGATTTCAGTTAACATTTGAAGCTGTTCTTTTTCTGTATTCGGGATATAAGTTCCCATAAAATGCTCACCGCCTTTCTCTTTCTCTTTCTTTTATTTTATTCTTGTTCACTCTCTACAAAGGCTTTGTATTCTTCCGCAGATAAAAGTTCTTCTTTCTCTGTAATAGCAGATACTTTTACAAACCAGGCCTCATATGGAGATTCGTTAATGCTTTCCGGCGCATCAAGAAGTTCCTCATTAATTTCACTCACAGTACCAGAAACCGGCGAATATACATCAGATACAGCTTTTACAGATTCTACATCTGCAAATGGTTCGCCTGTTGTAACCTCATCTCCCTCCTCCGGAAGATTTACAAATACTAAATCTCCAAGTTCAGACTGTGCATAATCTGTAAGGCCGATCACTACGACATCTCCTTCCTCTTTTACCCACTCGTGTGACTTTGAATACAATAATCCCTCTCTTAATTCCATGATAATTTGTCTCCTTTCAGATTTTATTTACTTCTTTTATAGAATGGCAATGCCACTACTTCTGCTTCAACCTTGCGTCCTCTGACTTCTACAGTCACCCTTGTTCCAATCTCTGTATAAGCGGCATCGACCAATGCCATGGCGATCGGATATCCAAGATACGGACAATGTGTTCCTGACGTTGTCCGCCCAATCTTTTTCCCGTCCGCGAATACATCCTGATGCTCTCTGATAATTCCTCTTCCCGTGACTTTAAGGCCAATTCTCTTTCTCGTAGGTTCTCCTGTTGCTGCCAACGCCGCTTTACCGATAAAATCTTCTTTTGCCATCTTAACTGCAAACCCAAGACCTGTCTCCAGAGGCGTTACTTCGTCATCCATCTCATGGCCGTATAGGGGCATAGCCGCTTCCATGCGAAGTGTATCTCTCGCTCCAAGTCCGCAAGGGATCAGACCTTCTTCTTTTCCATTCTCGAGCAGAATATTCCACATCTTTTCAGCATCACTGCTGTCCAGATACAGTTCCACGCCATCTTCTCCGGTATATCCTGTCTTGGAGATGATGCACGGGATTCCTGCAACCTCTGTATCAAATACCGCATGATAATATTTTTCAGGAATATTCTCTTCAGCGGTAAGCTTTCTTAAGATATCCATTGCCTTTGGCCCTTGAAGTGCAAGCTGCGCATAACTTTCCGACACATCCGCAAATGTCACCTCGCCAAACTGATGATCTGACATCCACTTATAATCCTTGTCTTTATTTGCAGCATTCACAACAATAAAATAACAATTATCTGCTTTTTTATATACGATCAGATCATCGACAGTACCTCCGTTTTCATTACACATCGGGCTGTATCTTGCCTGACCGTCCACCATATTTTTAAAATTATTCGTCAATATCATTTGAATATTTGCCAGTGCATCCTTTCCTTCACACAGCACCTCTCCCATGTGGGATACATCAAACAATCCGGCCTGAGTACGTACCGCCATATGTTCTTTGATCACACCCGTCTCATACTGAACCGGAAGTAAATAACCTCCAAACGGTACGATTTTTCCGCCAGCTTTTACATGTGCCTCATAAAGCGGGGTCTTTAATTCCATCTTTTTGTCCTCCTTCTTATGATTTTCCTCTGTTCCTTTTGCTTTGTAAATATACCGTTCAAAGCAAAAATAACAGGGATATATAATATCTATAACCAGAATATTACATATCCCTGTTGCTTTTACTCCAGAGCATCGTCCGGATCTGATTCCTTTGCCTGAGAGTTTCAAATTTATCTTGCCCCTTCGGCGTTTTTGTGTATTTTATACAAAAAATCTCTCTCAAATCCATCAACCGATTATACATTTTTGTTCGGCTTTTATTATAGCCGTATTAAAATACTCTGTCAATGTGAGTTTTTATTTTCACAATCTGTTTAATTTGTTTATAATTTCACATACTTTTTTCAAAACTTATGCCTATTATTTAAAAGTGCGTATTTTAGGGCTTTTCAGTTTTCTTAAGAATTGCTCTATCCAATCATATATAAGTTTCTCCAATAAACTTATACGAAAAAACAATACTATATGCGATTATTTTATAAGCAAACTCTTTCCTGTCATTTCTTTTGGCTGTTCCATGCCCATCATCTCGATCAGTGTCGGAGCGATATCTGCCAGACATCCGCCCTCTCTGAGTGTATAAGCCGGGTCAGCATTCACAAGGATAAACGGTACGGGATTGGTCGTGTGAGCGGTAAATGGCTCTCCTGTCTCATCATCGATCAATTGTTCTGCATTGCCGTGATCCGCGCAGATGAACATCTGTCCGTCAACTTCTTTGATCGCATCAACGGCCTTCCCCACACATTCGTCTACCGCCTCGATCGCTTTGATCGCCGCAGCTTCCACACCTGTATGCCCGACCATATCCGGATTGGCAAAGTTGATGATAACCACATCATATTTACAGGATTTGATTGCCTCTACCAGCTTATCACACACTTCATATGCACTCATCTCCGGCTTCAGATCATAAGTTGCCACCTTCGGAGACTTTACAAGGATTCTGTCTTCGCCTTCGTTCGGTTCTTCCACGCCGCCGTTGAAGAAGAATGTTACATGCGCATATTTCTCTGTCTCCGCGATACGTGCCTGCTTGAGCCCGTTTGCAGCCAGAAATTCACCAAACGTATTGGTGATCTCTTCTTTTACAAATGCGATCTGTTTATTTGGAATCGTAACATCACACTCTGTGAAACATATATAAGTAGTCTTAACTCTCTCACCTCTGTCAAACCCTGTAAATTCATCAGCGCAGAAAGTCCTTGTGATCTCTCTTGCACGATCTGGCCGGAAGTTATAGAAAATAACAGAGTCATTGTCTTTTATTGTGGCCACCGGTGCGCCGTCCTTCATGACGACTGTCGGAAGCACGAACTCATCCGTTGTATCTTTATCATAAGAAGCCTGGATTCCCTCCGGTCCGCTTACTGCTGTCTCTCCTTCTCCGAATACCATAGCCCTGTATGCTTTCTCCACACGATCCCAGCGGTTATCGCGATCCATCGCATAGTAACGTCCCATGACGGTTGCAACTTCACCGACGCCAATCTCTTCCATCTTTGCCGCTAACTCTTGCACATATTCCTTTCCGGAAGTCGGCGGTGTATCGCGTCCGTCGAGGAAACAGTGCACATATACTTTTTTAAGCCCCTGTCTCTTTGCCAGCTCCAAAAGTCCGTAGATGTGTGTATTGTGGCTGTGCACTCCTCCGTCAGACACAAGGCCGAACATATGGAGCGCGCTGTCATTCTTCTTTGCATTTTCACATGCGGCAAGAAGCGCCTTATTCTCAAAGAAATCTCCGTCCTGGATGGCTTTTGTGATCTTCGTGAGATCCTGATATACGATACGTCCTGCGCCCATATTCAGATGTCCCACTTCAGAATTACCCATCTGTCCATCCGGAAGTCCTACTGCCATGCCGCTTGCGTTTCCCTTCACGAACGTGCACTCTGCCATTAATTTATCCATAACCGGAGTCTTCCCCTCAGCTACTGCATTTCCGGTAGTTTTCTCATTTAGTCCATAACCGTCTAATATCATAAGTACTGTTGGTTTTTTACTCATCTTACTCAATCTCCTTTAATATAATCATTGCTGCACTATCATCTTAAACCATACGTCCGCCAGATTCACCCATTGTGCGCACTGCTCATTGACACAGCTCCCGTCAGCCTTCGCATTGACAGGATCTGCAAGACTAAGTCCATGTATCCCTTTTGGGAAAACATGCAGCTCTACCGGTACGCCTGCATTTTTTAAAGCAGATGCCATTAAAAATGAATTTTCAACCGGAACTGTTTCGTCATCCAACGTATGCCAGATAAAACATTGCGGCGTATCCTTTGTCACATGTTTTTCCAGAGAAAGTTCTTCCTTAAGCTCATCCACTCTGTCGCCTAAAAGATTTACAAAACTTCCATAATGCGAAATTTTGTCCTCGGATGTGATCACTGGATAATTTAAGATCATCCCTGCAGGTCTGAGCTTCTCAGATGGCGCGCCGAGAGCTTGCCCAAGCCATCCCTGATTCCAAAACACTCCCAGGGATGCTGCCAGATGTGCGCCTGCTGAAGATCCCTGCACAATAATCTTATCTGTATCCACCCGCCACTCTTCCGCGCGTTCATGGATAAGCTTCATGACGCTTCCAATTTCTAAAAGCGACACCGGATACCTGACCGGGGCGACAGAATAACGAAGAATACATGCGTGATAGCCCATGTTCAAAAAATGAATCGCGATCGGTTCTCCCTCGCGGAAACTTACTCTTTCATAGCAGCCGCCGGGACAGATAATGATCATTGGGCGTTTTTTTACTTTAATCTTTTCTACCGGAGTATCCAGAATATAGGTTTCAAGCCTTACATCATCTCCGGAGCCCTCCACATGGATCGGAATTTCAATATATCGCATATTTCTACCTCATAAAATAAAATGCTTTTAAAAAGACCGCCAGTAATCGATCGGCGGCCCTTTCATGCCTTAAGCTGGCAATGATCTATTTATAATTTACAATCTTACCAAAGTCAGTCTTCAAAGAAGCTCCGCCTACAAGTCCTCCGTCAATATCAGCCTGTGCGAATAATTCTGCTGCATTTCCTGCGTTTACAGATCCGCCGTACTGAATGCGGATAGCTTCTGCTGTTGCTTCATCATAAATCTCAGCGATACATGCGCGAATTCCTGCACAAACCTCTTCAGCCTGCTCAGTTGTAGCTGTCTTGCCTGTTCCGATTGCCCAGATCGGCTCATAAGCGATAAC
>CAZNXL010000131.1:0-5876 GCA_964577075.1 uncultured Dorea sp.
TCAGCAACAACGCCAGCCAGAAGCCCGGGATCGCCGTACAGATGATCGACACCGGAAACGCGATATTTGTCGCCGCATTTCCAAGCATCCCCACTCCCTGACCGATAAAGATCTGATCTACGATATTATAAAGCGAACTGACCAGCATACTGATAATCGCCGGTATCGCAAATTTTGCGATCAATCTACCGACCTTTTCATAAGCCAGCGGATTCTCCACTACCTTTTCCATCTCCTAATACTCCCGTATGATACTGCTGATTTCTTTTGTTTTCTCCATCTCTTTCAAGTGTTCAAGAGCATCCTCCATGTGATACTCTTTTACCGTATCCGTCACAATGACAAGCTCTGCCACACCATCGGTAATGATCTTCTGCACTACTTTGGATATACTTACTTCGTGTTCTCCAAACACGCTGGCGATCGCCGCCAACACTCCCGGCTTATTTTCCACCTGCATACGAACGAAAAACTTATTTTTAACATCCTCAAATCTTTTAACCGGCGTTTTCCGGTAGCAGGTACAGCTGATTCGACCGTTACAGTGATACCGGATGTCTCTCGCTACGTCAATGATATCCCCCACGATAGCGCTGGCAGTGGGGAATTCTCCCGCTCCCCTCCCATAGAACATGGTATCATCCACTGCATCTCCATGAACAAACACTGCATTAAATGAATCGCGAACCGATGCCAACGGATGATTTTTCGGAAGAAGCATCGGATGAACCGCCACTTCAATGCCTGATTCTGTATTTTTCGCAATGCCGAGCAGCTTTATGACACTGCCGAATTCTTTTGCATACCCGATATCTCTGGCGCTGATCTTCGTAATTCCTTCTGTATAGACATCCGAAAATACAACCCTTGAGTGGAATGCAATAGAAGCCAGGATCGCTGCCTTCCTTCCGGCATCCAGGCCTTCAATGTCCGCTGTCGGATCAGCCTCCGCGTACCCAAGCTCTGTGGCCTGTGAAAGCGCCTCTTCAAAATCCATTCCCTCTTCAAACATCCTGGTTAAGATGTAGTTGGTCGTACCATTCATAATGCCTACAACTTCATCAATTTCGTTCCCTGCAAGGCACTGTTTCAGGGGACGGATGATCGGGATCCCGCCTGCAACGGCCGCCTCAAATAAGAAATCTTTACTGTTCTTCTCTGCTGCCTCTAAAAGCTCTCCGCCGTGCTCCGCCACCAGTTCTTTATTTGCAGTCACTACATTTTTCCCCGCATGAAGCGCCTGCAAGATCATCGTTCCTGCAGGTTCAATGCCTCCCATCATCTCAACTACGATCTCAATCTCATCATCTTCAAGAATATCTTCCCATCTGTCAGTGAGAAGCGCTGCATTAACGCCTTCCCTTGGTTTCTCTATATTATGTACGAGAATCTTTGCGATCTCAATATTTGCACCGGTCTTACTTGCCATCTCATCTTCCTGTCTCTTAAGGAGCTTGTAGACGCCGCCTCCCACAGTACCCAGACCAAGTAAACCTATTTTAATTGTTTTTTTATTCTCCATCTAAATCTCCTTTTTCACTCTTGCAAATCATAAATCAAAGTATAACAAAAAAAATCTGCAACGTCAAAAAAGACTTTTCGAAAAATCGAAAAATCTTTTTTCAGAGCGACAGACGGGGTTCGAACCCGCGACCCCAACCTTGGCAAGGTTGTACTCTACCAGCTGAGCCACTGTCGCATCTCTCTTCTGTGTTTCTCAGAACAATACATAATATACTACATGTTTTTTTGTTTGTCAACAACTTTTTTCAGATTTTGATCCAGTTCTTTTTATCCGAAATTCTTATCTGATTCTGGCTTTTTTATCTAACAGAACTTCATCATTTCACATCTAATACAACATCATCCGCCGCATCCTCCGTGCCATTATCCGACAGATACAGAACGCATGATACCCCTTTTCTTTTCTTTTTCTCCGGATATCTCCATATGTTTCCGTCTATATCCTTATACTCATTCCCGCCGCAGCACACCGCCGGAATGGAATATTCCGTCACAAAAACTTCCGCATCCCTCCAATATCCGCCCCGTTCAACCTTCGTATTCTCTTTTGCGAACACAGGCATGGACAGGATCGACAATGCACTGATAATTAACAGAATTCGATGATATGGACGTCCTTTTTCCCTCCGTTTTTTCACCCCTGCCGTCTCCTTTCACACATTCCGCCAATTGTTACAACCTTATGTCATTATGACATAATCTATTTACGGAATTTGTCGTATGAATGAACAGCCATACTCGTTTTTATCGACAGGGTTATACAATTTGGGACGTGTTTTTTATCCTTCAAACACGTCCCGACAAATTAAAATCTCTCTTTATGCACTTTCTTCCACAATTCTTCTGTCACTTCCCCTGGTTCCGGCGTCGTCTCCGGCATTCCAAGTGAGAGCGTTGCTTCTAACTTGTAGTTTTCAGGATATCCCAGAAGCTTTCTTAAATATTCCTCTGTGCTGTCCTCATTCACAGACTGTCTGAGACGCCCCTGGATCCAGCAGCTTCCCACGCCAAGACTACTTGCCATCAGGTGCATATTGGACATCACGACAGAGCAGTCTTCACACCATACATCTGTCTTCGTCTCATCAGCGACCACAACAATTGCCGCATTAGCTCCTTCCAGCATCTTAGCGCCGTGATCGCGGCTGTCTGCCATCTTTGCCAGAGTCTCTCTGTCGCGCACTGCGATCAGCTCCCACGGTCTTATTGCGCGTCCGGAGGCGGACAAAAGTCCTGCTTCCAGTATTGCGTTGAAATCTTCTTCCTTAATGTCTTCTGCAGTATAAGCTCTCACGCTTCTTCTCTGCCTCATGATCTCCAGTAAATCCATGTGATCACTCCTCCTTTGCAATAATTTCAAGTCCCAGCTCTTCTAACTGTCTGGGGTCAACGGTTGTCGGCGCCTCTGTCATAAGATCAGACGCATCCTTAATCTTTGGAAATGCAATAACCTCTCTGATGCTGTCTGCTTTCGCCATCAGCATCACCATACGGTCAAGTCCGTACGCGAGTCCCGCATGGGGCGGCACACCGTATTTGAATGCGGTGAGAAGGAACCCGAACTGCTCTTCGGCCTGTTCCGGTGTAAATCCCAGTACCTCAAACATCTTACTCTGAATCTCAGGATCAAAGATCCTTACGCTTCCTCCGCCGATCTCATTTCCATTGAGGACGATGTCATAAGCCTTGGCGCGCACCCTTCCCGGATCGCTGTCAACATATGGAAGGTCTTCCTCCATCGGCATCGTGAACGGGTGATGCATTGCGGTGAACCGCTCTTCTTCCTCGCTCCACTCAAGTAACGGGAACTCTGTCACCCAGAGGAACTGATATTCCTCTTTGTCAAGAAGCTCCATCTGCCTTGCCAGCTCCAGACGGAGAGCGCCAAGTACCGCCCACACTACTTTATTCCTGTCTGCGGCAAAAAGAAGTAAGTCTCCATTCTCTCCGCCCATTGCCCGGATCAGTGCACTCATCTGTTCTTCTGTCATGAATTTGGCAAAAGATGATTTTATGGCGCCGTCTTCCTGGATAGCAATGTATGCGAGTCCCTTTGCGCCGTAATCCCTGGCAAAGCTTACTAATTTATCGATCTTCCTGCGAGGCATCGCTCCCTGCCCCCTGGCGTTAATACCGCGGACAGTTCCTCCATTTTCGATCGCTCCTTTAAATACCGCGAACTCACAGTCTCTTACCACCTCTGTCACATCAGTAAGTTCCATGCCGAAGCGGATATCCGGCTTGTCAGAACCATAGCGATCCATCGCCTCCTGCCAGGTCATTCTGGGAATCGGAAGCGGCACGTCTACATCAAGTACTTCTTTGAATAGTTTCTGAAGGAGTCTTTCATTTACGTCGATCACATCATCTACATCTACAAAAGAAAGCTCCATATCGATCTGGGTAAATTCCGGCTGGCGGTCTGCACGGAGGTCCTCGTCGCGAAAACATTTTGCCAACTGGAAATATCTGTCGCATCCTGAACACATCAGGAGCTGCTTAAAAAGCTGCGGTGACTGGGGCAGCGCGTAAAAATGTCCCGGATGGATACGGCTTGGCACAAGATAATCCCTTGCTCCCTCCGGCGTGCTTCCGATAAGAACCGGCGTCTCGATCTCTAAAAATCCCTCCTCTGCGAGGAACTGACGGGTTAGAGTCGCCACCTTGCTTCTCATCATCAGATTGCGCTGCATATCCGCTCGTCTGATGTCAAGATATCTGTATTTCAGACGGATCTCTTCTTTTGTCCTGGAATTTTCCTCGATTGGAAACGGAGGCGTCTCAGATTCTGAAAGGATGCGAAGTTCTTCCGGAATCACCTCAATATCTCCTGTCTTAAGGTTCTCATTGACCGCGCCGGAACGCTTCTCTACCTTTCCGACGATGGCTACCACATATTCCGCGCGAAGCTTCGCCGCCTTCTCAAGAAGACTTGTCTCGCTCTTTCCCTCCTCAAATACTACCTGGATCATACCGGAACGGTCGCGGACGTCAACGAATACTAATCCTCCCTTGTTCCGATTCTTCTGTACCCATCCCATGATCGTGACTGTCTCGCCGATATTGGCGGCGGACAATTCCGCACATCTGTGGGTTCTTTTTAATCCCTGCATTGACTCTGCCATAATATATCTTCTCCTTTTAGCAACTGTTTATAATTTCCCCACGCAGTCCGCATAGCAGTCGATGATCTCTGTATATCCGTCTGCGGCAAGCTGCTCCTTCTGAAATTTTTTATTCTTCTTCATATTGACGATCAGAACTTGTCTGCCTTCCTCCCTGTCTGCCTTTGCAAGAGCCAGAACTTTGAGAAGCGCTTCCTTCGTAAGCTTCTTTTCTAAAAGATATGCCTTCCTGTCGCCCTTCTTCGGCACCTGATATCCGTTCTCCAACAGGAGCATAACGATACGCTCAAATCCGATAGAAAATCCACATGCAGGAGTATCCTGTCCGGTAAATTTCCCGATCATCTTATCATAGCGCCCGCCGCCTGCTACGGAACCGCCGAAGTCATCCATCGTAACTTCAAAGATCGTTCCGGTATAGTAAGACTGCCCTCTCACCAGCGTCGGATCGAACCTGATATTAAACTCACAGTCTTTCGCTGCCTCCACACAGGATATGATCATCTCCATGCCGTCTGCGGTCTCATCGCTTAGACAGTCTCCAAGTTTGTCCTTTAAGTAACGGATTCCCGATACATCCCCCGGTGTCTCGTCAAAAAGCTTTAAGTACGCTTCTACATTTTCTTTTTCATACCCCATATCCACAAGTTCTGCCGCCACGCCGTCAGCGCCGGTCTTGTCCATCTTATCAAGGATAATGAATACCTCGTCGTAGTCTTCTTCCTTAAATCCGCTGAACTTCGCCATCGCCTTTAAGATATTGCGGTCATTGATGTTCACTGTAAAGTTTTTAAGATCTAACTTTCCAAGCATGGCGGTTGTCGCTAGGATAAGCTCAATCTCCGCCAGGTTCCCCGCCTCGCCGAGAATATCGATATCGCACTGCACGAATTGACGGAAACGTCCTTTTTGCGGTCTGTCCGCTCTCCACACGTTTCCGATCTGCATCGCCTTAAAAGGCGCCGGAAGCTCGTTAGAATGGTTGGCGTAATATCTTGCAAGAGGGACTGTCAGATCATAACGGAGTCCGCCGTCTGTCAGATCTTCCTCTGTCTTCGCCTCAGCAATCTTTAACTTTTCTCCACGCTTTAAGATCTTAAAGATCAGTTTCTCATTATCCCCGCCCTGCTTGCTGCACAGGTTCTCGATATGCTCCACGCATGGGGTCTCCATTGATTGAAAACCGAATGTTTTATATGTTTCTTTGATCAAATAAATGACGTGATC
>CAZNXL010000132.1:0-5849 GCA_964577075.1 uncultured Dorea sp.
TGTCCCAGCTTTGTAACCCCGTCCACCAACAGATAGACATCCTCGCCGAACTCTCTCTTCAACTCTTCTTCGCTGACTTTTGTATCTTCGATCACATCATGCATCATCCCTGCTGCGATCGTTTCCTTATCCATCTCCAGATCCGCCAGGATGATCGCCACCCACAGCGGATGGATGATATAAGGCTCGCCGGATTTGCGAAGCTGCCCGCCATGAGCTTTTTTTGCAAGACGGTATGCCTTCTCGATCATGCTGACATCCGTAGATGGATGATATTTTCGAATACGGGCAATCAACATGTCATATAATCTGTCCGGGTCTTCGTAATCTTTCGGTGATTTAACAGCATGACCATCTACCACTTCCAAACCTGCGGACATGTTCTGTGTAACAGTCGACGCCGCAATACGGTTATCCAATGATTCATACGTAGTCTTTTTCCCTGACATATCATTGCCTCCTCCCTGTATAATCTCAACTTATAGCTATGACAATCTTATTTTCCCGGATATACGATCACTGAATCCACATCATAGCCTTCCAGTCTTGCTCTTCCGTTAAGTCCGGCAAGTTCCATTAAAAATACGCACTTTACAACTTCTCCGCCGAGACCTTCGATTAATCTTACCATAGCCTCATTGGTTCCGCCTGTGGCAATGAGATCATCGATGATCACGACCCTCTGCCCTTTCTTTATTGCGTCTTTATGAATCTCGATCTCAGCCGTTCCGTACTCAAGCTCATAAGCGACAGAAGCCGTCTCGCATGGGAGCTTCCCTTTCTTACGGATTGGGATAAATGGCTTGTGAAGATTATATGCGATCGGTACTCCAAAGATAAATCCTCTTGATTCCGGTCCCACTACAACATCGAAATCTATGCCTTCAAGCTTCTCCTGCATCAGATCAACAGACAGCTTCAGCCCGTCTGCATCCTGAAGGACGCTGGTTACATCTCTGAAAATAATTCCCGGCTCTGGAAAATCCGGAATACTTCTTACATACTCTTCGATTGGTTTCATACTTAATCTCTCCGTTTCTTTCAACATACATTCACGTGTGTTTTGCACAATAAAGTGTATCCTCTTTTTCGTATACTCTGCAAGTATAACATTTTCCGACGCTATTTTCAAATAATTCTATAGGAATTTCTGCGGTTTTGTGCGGTTTTTCAGCCTTTGATCCCTATTTATAATGAGTAATGACGATCTGCATTGTTTTTTTTCCCTGATATTCATTGATCCCGGGATAATAGGTCACAGATAACTCAATGTTCTTTCCCCTTCCCGCAAGCAGTCCCGTCCATGCTCCTGTACCGCATTTTCGATCAATATATTCTGAAAACAATTCAAGGTCTCCAAAATACATGGCATCCATCATAGTCCCTGCAGAGTCTCTTACTCTTAACTTCAGGACATTCTGATTCCTTCCGAGGATCCTCCCTTCAAGAACCCTGATATTTCTTCCTGCGAATACAGGTTTTGTATTTCCTTTTCCGAACGGTTCCAACAGCGCCAGTTCGTTCACCAGCTCCTCAGTCACGCAGGAAAATGGCATTTCCATATCGATCACTACCTTCTCCGTCATATCCTCCTTCGTCAACAGACAGTTTTCGTTCAACCTTCTGCGGAGAGGCCCTATATTTTCTTTTTTCAGGGAAAGTCCTGCAGCCAGCTTATGTCCGCCATATCTGTCAAGCAGCTCTTTGCACTGGTTTAATCCCTCGTACATGTGATATGCCTCTATGGAACGTCCGGATCCTTTGATCCCCTGTATCGCGTCGGTTAAAATAAAAACCGGTTTCCTGTACCGTTCTCTGAGCCTGCCTGCCACAATGCCTGCCAGGCTCTCATGACAGGCCGGCAGATAGATCACCAGCACCTTGTCCTCTCCCTGTTCTGTTTGTTCTACAATCTCTATCGCCTGCCTCACTGCTTCTGCCGTCATATCTTTCCTGCTGTCATTTAAGGCCTTCAGATCTCCTGCCAGGATATCCGCTTCTTTTTTAGATTTGGCGCGAAGAAGCTCTAAAGCGCGCCTGGCGGTATCCAACCGTCCGCCGGCATTCAGACACGGACCTAAGATAAATCCGATCTGATATGCCCCGATACGGTTCTTATCTGCCCCGGTGCACTCAATGAGCGCCCTGAGTCCCGCATTTTTCGTACGTCCGAGCATGGCCAGTCCTTCTTTTACAAGAATCCGGTTCTCGTCTACAAGATCCATCACGTCGCCTACTGTGGCAATCGCAACGTTCTCGATCAGATAATCCATGTCATCTACATCCCGGCCGGACACTTCATACAGCGTCTCGATCAATTTATATGCCACCGCGGCTCCGCACAATCCTTTAAATGGATATTCGCAACCTTCCTGCTTCGGGTCTACGACCGCATCTGCAGGAGGGAGTATATAGATCTTCCCTTCCTCCGTATCTTCAAATGGCACTTCATGGTGGTCTGTCACGATGACTGTCATACCGAGACGCTTTGCTTCGGCAATCTCCTCGTCTGCCGCAATCCCGTTATCACAGGTAACGATCGTGTCTACCCCGTCCTTATATGCACGCTCGATAAGTTCGATGTTTAACCCGTATCCGTCCTTTATCCTGTCCGGAATATCGCTGTCCACAAGAGCGCCCAGACCTTCTAACCCTTCCAGCAGGATATAGGTGGCATTCACCCCGTCAATATCATAATCTCCGATCACCCGGATCTTTTGATTCTCACAGATCTTCTCGCGCAAAATGTCTACCGCTTTTCCCATGTCTTTCATAAGGATCCCATCATAGAGATCCGAAAGTGTTCCGTTTAAGTATCGGTCAATTGCATCATCTCCGATAATGTCTCTGTTGCGGATAAGACATGCCATCCTTGGGCTGATCTTAAACTTACGCGCAATCAAATCAAACTGTGCCCCTTTTCTCAGAAGTACCCACTGTTCCATCACATTTCCTCCATATGCTCAATAACGAAAAGGAACCTCCGCCGGAGCTTCCTTTCGCATGCCTGGTAACCAAAAACAGCCACCGTCATTGAGCGCGAGGTGGCTGTTAAAATGTCAGCGAGAAATCTATTTATTTGTTCTTTCCGGTTTTTGTCTTCATTACATACCACAGAGCGCCCGTAATACATACGGAAGAGTAGCCGCCGCACACGATACCTACCATGAGAGGCAGTGCAAACTCTCTGATGGAGCTTACGCCCATCACAAACAATACCGCTACCATGACAAAGGTGGTCAGGGAAGTATAGATACTTCTTGTCAGTGTCTGCGTAATGCTCTTATTTACGAGAGCCTTAAGATCTGTATTTCTTGTCTTATAATGCAGTTCCTCGCGGATACGGTCGAAGATAACGATCGTGGCATTGATCGAGTAGCCGACGATCGTCAGCATACATGCGATAAATGTATTGCCTACCGATACTCTTGCCGCCGCATAGAACGCAAGGACTACAAGTACATCATGGAGCAGAGCCACGACTGCGCTGGTCGCAAAGCGGATGTCCTTAAATCTGAACCAGATATAAAGAAGCATGCACAGAGTGGAAATAATAACCGCGATAATTGCATCCTGGCGCATCTCGCTGCTTACCGTGGAGCTGATATTCTCTGCGGTGATCTCGTCTTCTTTTACTCCGAACTTTTCTACCAATGCATCATTAAGAGCTTCCCGTTGATCAAGCTCCAATGTCCTTGTCTTGATAATAACCTGTTTGCTTCCTGAAACCTTCTGTGTCTGTACATTATGATCCCCGGTTACATCCTCGACAACAGGCACGATCTGCTCATCAATCTCTTCAATTGTATAATCTTTATCAAACGGAACGGTTGTGGAAGTACCGCCCTCAAATTCCAGGCTATACTCGAAAGCGCCTTTTCCACGCGAGCTATTCACTCCCATGAACACGAATCCCGCAATGATCAGCGCCAGAGACACTGCAAAAAATACATGTTTCTTGCTCAGGAAATCAATCGGCGCAAGTTCCTTTCTCGGACGATAATAAAGCTTCTCGTTCCTGAGTCCGACAGCATAGAATGCAAATATGATCAGACGGGTGATCACAAGCGCCGTAAACATAGACACGATAATACCAATTGCGAGCGTCTGCGCAAATCCCTTTACACTGCCGGAACCCTTGAGCCACAAAACTGCTGCCGCGATAAGAGTTGTCACATTACCGTCCACGATTGCAGACATGGCTTTCTGAAAGCCGGTCTTAAGAGAATTCTTCACACTCTTTCCAAGCGCCATCTCTTCTTTCACACGGGCGAAGATGATGACGTTGGCATCGACCGCCATACCGATACTGAGTATAATACCCGCAATACCCGGCAACGTAAGCGTTACCTCAAAGGCATTCAGGATAACCATTACAAGTCCTGTATAAATAACCAGCGCCAGGGAAGAAGCAAGACCCGGCAGCAGATATACAAAGATCATGAACAAGAATACGATCGCCAGACCAACGGCGCCTGCCTTAAGGCTCGTACTGATCGCCTGCTCTCCAAGCTGCGCTCCTACTACGTTGGAGCGGAGTTCCTCCAGCTCTAATTTCAGGCCGCCGATACGGATGGTGGACGCAAGATTCTCTGCTTCCTCATAAGTAAAGTTACCTGTAATATATGCAGTCCCTCCGGTAATTGCGCTCTCCACGGTGGGAGCGCTGATCGTCTCATTGTCATAAATGATCGCGATACTCTTTCCCACATTGTCCGTTGTCGCTTCAGCAAACTTCTCTTTTCCTTCATCGTTCAGACTCAGTTCTACAGAATACTCCTGATTTCCCATAGAATCCTCGCCGGATTTGGCTGTCGCCGTCTTTACATCAGAACCGGTGATAACAGTAGTACCATCCTCTGTCTGAAATTCCAGAGAACCCGGTTTGCCAAGTTCATCCAGGATCTCATTGGCATTGGTCACGCCCGGGATCTCGATATTGATACGGTCTGTTCCCTCCTGATATACAGTTGCCTCTGTACTATACTGTTCCACACGCTTTTGCAGCTTGTAGATCGTATCGTTCATCTCGCTCTCCGTCGGATTATCGTCCTTTACCTGATAGGTGATACTGACGCCGCCTGCCAGATCCAGGCCTAATTTAATGTTCTTTGCTGCTCCGGAATGCCTGCTCCCGATTCCTGCCACTGTAGTAAATCCCAGGAAAGCGATCAGAGCTGCTGTCAGCACAAGACTAAGTATACCTCTGCTTTTCTTCATGTTCTTCTTCCTTTCTAGCTTCTCTATCCTTCTCTCAACTTATAACAATCAAGATAACGCTGCCTTCATCATGATCGCACATTCCACGCGTTTCCTTTGCATCTCGCAGCCGATATCATATACGTCATGAATGGTTCCGTGGAAATTATAGGAGTTCGCCATACATCCGCCGCTGCAATAAAATTTTGCAAAACAATGTCTGCACTTTTCTTTTGTGTATACATTACAGCTTCTAAAATCATCCGCAATCTCCGGCTTTACGATACCGTCATCCACATTACCCATCAAAAACTCTTCCTGTCCTACAAACTGATGGCACGGATACAGATCCCCCCACGGTGTTACAGCCAGATATTCTGTTCCGGATCCGCATCCTGACAAACGTTTTGCCACACATGGTCCGCCTTCTAAGTCTATCATAAAATGAAAAAAATTAAAACCTTTTCCTTCCTTTTTTCTCTCAATCATGATCTTTGCAAGTTTATCATATTCCTCCATGATCACCGGAAGATCTTCCCTGCGGATCGCATACGGGTCAGATTCATCTCCCACCACCGGTTCCATGGACATCTGCCTGAATCCGAGATCTGCAAAATGGAGGACATCATTGGAAAAGTCAAGATTCTCTC
>CAZNXL010000133.1:0-5830 GCA_964577075.1 uncultured Dorea sp.
TGATAGTCCATTAGTTTTTCCATGATAATATGCGGCCCGGGACCCCTGTCATAGATATCCCCTACGATGTGAAGGTGATCCACGGTCAATCTCTGTATCAGCTCGCTCAGCGCCACTATAAACTGCTCAGCTCTTCCGATGCGGATGATCGTATTGACGATCTCATTATAATAATGCTCCTTGTCTGTAGTGTCCGCCCTCTCTGTGATCAGCTCCTCGATCACATATGCAAATTCTTCCGGCAAGGCTTTCCTGACCTTTGACCTTGTATATTTGCTCGCCGTGCATTTACACACCTCGATAAGGCGGTACAGAGTAATCCTGTACCAGTCTTCCATATTCTCCTCGGTCTGTTTGATCCTCTCCATCTTCTCTTTCGGATAATAAATAAGAGTAGCCAGGGTCTGCTTATCCCTGCTACTCATAGTATTCCCGAAAACTTCGTCAATTTTTCGACGAACGGAACCGGAACCATTCTTAAGAACATGGGAAAACGCCTCATACTCCCCATGAATATCAGTAAGAAAATGTTCGGTCCCTTTCGGAAGGTTCAGGATCGACTGCAGATTAATAATCTCCGTCGATGCCTTCGCAATGGTTGGATACAGCTCCGAAAGTCTCTCCAGGTAACGCGCTTCTAATTCTTTCATAAACTTCCTCCCAATGAAAATATATTAATGTATCCTAAAATTGAATTACATCCGACATATCATAACGTCCCGCCGGTTTCCCTGCCAAAAACTTCGCCGCCTCTACCGCGCCTTTTCCGAATACTCCTCTGGAATATGCAGTATGCTTAAACTCGATCACTTCATCCATCCCTGCATAGATCACTTCATGATCTCCTACAATGGTCCCTCCCCGCACCGACGAGATCCCAATCTCCTTTTTCTCCCTTTTTTTACGTTCTTTGCTTCTGTCATAAACGTAATCATATGCTTTGTCCACAGACTCATTCATGGAATCCGCAAGTGCAAGCGCTGTTCCGCTTGGCGCATCCAGTTTCTGATTGTGATGCCTTTCCACGATCTCCATATCGTATCCCGCCGGAGCAAGCACTTTGGTCGCATCCTTCAAAAGCTTCATAAGAAGATTGATTCCCAGGGACATATTGGCGGACTTGAGAACCGCTACTTTCTTCGCGCTCTCTTCCGCCTTTTCAAGCTGCCTGTCAGAAAGCCCCGTAGAGCAGAGTACTACCGGAATATGATTCCCCACGCAGAAGTCAAGCAATGTGTCTGTCGCGGAAGCATTTGAAAAATCAATGACAACATCCGCCTCAACATCACATTTATCAATACTCTCAAACACCGGATAATCATTGGCGATCCCTGTATATGCGTCCACTCCTGCCGCGATCTCAATCGCCTCATCCTCTTTGATCAGACCGGTAACTACCCGTCCCATTCTTCCGTTACATCCATGCATAATTGCACGTATCATAATTGTCTCCTCCTTCGTCTGTGGAAAAGAAAAGGATATCACTGCGATATCCTTTTCTTATCTCTTCCTGATACTACGGCATCTGGATCCCAAAATCCTTCATTGCCTTAGCAAGTGCCTTTTCATGCTCCTCTGTGATCTGTGTCAGCGGCATACGGAGCGGCCCGCAGTCCATTCCCATAAGAGCCATCGCCCGCTTAACCGGGATCGGATTCACCTCACAGAACAACTGCTCAACAAGGGGCAATGCTCGAAGCTGTAAGTCACGGCTTCCTGCCACATCTCCATGAAAGAACTTTTCACAGATATCGTGAGTCTCCTTCGGCGCCACGTTAGAGAGAACGGATATAACGCCCTTTCCTCCCAACGCGAGGAGAGGAACGATCTGATCATCATTGCCTGAGTACAGGTCAATATTGCCATCCGTCATCGCCATGATCTTAGCCACCTGAGAGATACTGCCGGACGCCTCCTTGACGCCTACGATATTCTCAACATTCTTTACGAGATGCGCTATCGTTGCAGGCTCAATATTACAGCCCGTTCTGCTTGCGATATTATACATAATGATCGGAGCCTTAGCTTCCCTGGCGACAGCCGTATAATGTGCAATAAGTCCTGCCTGTGTCGCCTTATTATAATAGGGCGTGACAAGCAGAAGACCATCCGCACCATACTCTGCCGCTTCCTTAGACATATCAATCGCGGTTCTCGTGCAATTAGATCCCGTTCCTGCAATGACCGGGATCCTTCCTTTCGCTCTGTCTATCGTAAACTTTACGCATTCAAGGTGCTCTTCCTCCGTCATCGTTGCCGACTCGCCGGTTGTTCCGCAGATAATAATACAATCCGTAGCATGATTGCAGTGATAGTCAATTAACTGGTCAAGTTTATCATAATTGATACTCTCATCTTCATTAAATGGTGTGACAATTGCCACTCCAGCTCCTGTAAAAATAGCCATCATATTCCTCCTGATCTTCAAACGTACATTACGGAACTGCTTCATCCGTATCTATACTCATAGAAATTTTATCATTATTCAAACATGATGTCAATGAAAGTCACTTGAGTTTTTCATCATCCATACACTCCAATTTACTCACAGACACTTCATAGGCAACCCGCTTCTCGGTCTCAGTCTCAGAAAGCTTTTTCACATATTCCCTGCTCTGGATACGCCCGAGGATCTGCACATGCTCCCCCACTTCAAAAGAAGATGCAAACCGGGCGTTCCTCCCCCAGCAGATGCACGGTATATAGTCTGACTTGCCATACGCTCGATTCACCGCCAGTAAAAGATCTGCAATCTCCCTTCCGAGAGGCGTTTTCCGGTAAATCGGAAGTTTACATATGTATCCGTCCAACAGAATACTGTTCGTCCTGGCAGCGTCCAGCTCTTCCTCAATAAAAGACACTTCTCTTGCGAATACCGATAGTACAAGCCGGTTCTTCAGCTCCTCATGTCTGTTATAAGAGCGGAACTGACCGCTTACCATAAGAAACTCTCCTGTGTAATCCTCTGTCACGTCAATCAGTCTCTCTGACATCATAACCGGAATAATATCCACAGAATTGCTGAGTCTTTTTACGCTTACATCCGCCATGTAAAAGCCCTCCCCAAACACCTCATGGCTGAATGTAAATGAAGATACGATTTCCCCCATAATAGTTACCTGATTGTTTTCAATAATCTTATCTGACATAATTTTTCTCCCTTCTCCAATTGTATTTTCCCGTCCATATAATCTATGAAACGAAAAGCCGATTTAGAACTGTTTTTTCAAGTAATCGCAGGACAGATTTCGACGGGAGATTCCCGGTTTTTCCGACATTTGATAAAGAACATTGACAGGGGCTTGTAAATTCTGCAAAATGTGATAAACTATTGAAGTTGAGAAAAAATATATTATCAATCAGGTAGATAAAGAGGAAAATCATATGAAGACAAAACGTGAAGATATACGTAATATTGCAATTATTGCCCATGTTGATCACGGTAAGACCACACTGGTAGATAAACTTTTGAAGCAAAGCGGCGTATTCCGCGAAAATCAGGAAGTTGCAGAACGCGTCATGGATTCCAACGACATCGAACGGGAGCGCGGGATCACGATTCTTTCCAAAAATACTGCTGTATATTATAAAGGAACCAAGATTAATATCGTCGACACGCCGGGACATGCTGATTTCGGTGGTGAAGTTGAGCGCGTGCTGAAAATGGTCGATGGCGTTATCCTTGTTGTAGATGCTTTTGAGGGCGCTATGCCTCAGACCAAATTCGTACTCAGAAAGGCGCTGGAATTAGATCTTCCGGTCATTGTGTGTATCAATAAGATCGACCGTCCCGAGGCAAGACCGGATGAGGTGATCGATGAAGTTCTCGAACTGTTTATGGATCTGGACGCTTCAGATGAGCAGCTGGACTGCCCGTTTGTCTATGCTTCCGCAAAAGCCGGCGTCGCTGTTTTAGACCTGACAGATGAAGAACGGGATATGAAACCGCTGTTTGAGACGATTCTTGACTACATCCCGGCTCCGGAAGGTGATCCTGATGCCGATACACAGGTTCTGATCAGCACGATCGATTATAATGAATATGTGGGCCGTATCGGTGTGGGAAAAGTAGATAATGGCACGATCAGGACAGGTATGGATGCGATCGTAGTCAATGAACATAACCCTGAGCGAAGGGAGAAGGTCCGCATCAGTAAGTTATACGAATTTGACGGATTGGATAAGATCGAAGTAAAGGAAGCTGCCATCGGCTCTATCGTGGCAATCTCCGGTATCGCTGATATTTCCATCGGTGATACGATCTGCACTTTGGAAAACCCGCAGGCAATTCCGTTCCAAAAGATCTCGGAACCCACCATTGCCATGCAGTTTATCGTAAATGACAGCCCTTTTGCGGGACAGGAAGGAAAATATGTGACCTCCCGTCATCTCCGTGACCGTTTGTTGCGCGAGCTGAATACAGATGTCAGCCTCCGCGTCGAAGAATCGGAAAACACAGACAGCTTCAAAGTATCCGGACGGGGCGAGCTTCACCTTTCCGTATTGATTGAAAACATGCGCCGCGAAGGCTATGAATTCGCGGTCAGCAAGGCGGAGGTCCTATACAAAAAAGATGAAAAAGGAAAGCTCTTAGAGCCAATGGAGATCGCCTATGTCGATGTCCCGGAAGAATTTACCGGAACGATTATCGAAAAACTGAGCCAACGAAAAGGCGAGCTTCAGAATATGGGCGCATCCAACGGCGGATACACGCGTCTGGAATTTTCCATTCCCTCCCGGGGACTTATCGGATACCGCGGGGAGTTCTTAACTGACACAAAGGGAAACGGCATTATGAATACTGCTTTCGATGGATATGCACCGTACAAAGGCGATATCCAATACCGTAAGCAGGGATCCCTCATCGCTTTTGAAACCGGAGAGTCTGTCACTTATGGACTGTTTCAGGCTCAGGAGCGTGGAATCCTCTTCCTCGGCGCCGGAGAAAAGGTATATTCCGGTATGGTCATCGGACAGAACGCAAAGACAGACGATATAGAGGTAAATGTCTGCAAGACGAAACACCTTACCAATACTCGTTCTTCCGGTGCGGATGATGCGCTCCGCCTCACTTCACCGAAAATCTTAAGTCTGGAAGAAGCGCTTGACTTTATAAACACCGACGAGCTTTTGGAGGTCACGCCAAAGTCACTTAGGATCCGCAAAAAGATCCTTGATCCTAAAGTGAGAAAAAGGAGCAACAAATAATGTCATTTTTATGGTTTCTCCTTTTTCTTTGAAAGTTCCATCTTGGCAAAGATGGTTCAATACTTTATACTTGTATTATGAGTACTCGTTATATATCCTTCTATATTCAGTAAAAAACAAGGAGAAATGCATGAAATTATTCGTAACAAATCTTTTAAAACGCTTCGCGGTCATTCTTGAATTTGTCATCGCCATTATGCTTGGAATCGGGATTCTTCTGTTATGCCTGCGAATGGCTGCCTCTCTGGTCAATATCCCAGATCTGGATGTATGGCCCAATTACAGCGACCTGCTTGACACCTGCTTTAATCTGATCATCGGTGTCGAACTGATCCGTATGATGTACCATCATACTCCCGATACCGTGTTCGAGGTATTACTTTTTGCGATCGCGCGGGAAATTATTATTGATCATTCCTCTATCTGGAGCAGTTTGGTCGGTGTTTGTGCCATTGCCGTACTATTTGCAACAAGGAAGTTTCTTTTCTGCGAATTTGACATTAAAGATGAGATCATCTTCCGCGCAAGCACAAAGGTCCGCGCGGTAAATAAAGTGCTTGGCATCCATCTTCCCTATGAACAGGGGGCTACCTTGCTTGATATTATTACCGCCAAATTTGAA
>CAZNXL010000134.1:0-5790 GCA_964577075.1 uncultured Dorea sp.
TTGAGCATTCGCCTGCACTGATTCAAAATATTATTAGTAATAATTATCTCAAATACATTAATTTTATTTTCTTATTCTTGCGTATGAAGTCGTACCTCGTATGATCAATTCCGGCTCATATTCTACGTGATAGGTGCTGATGGGATCTATATCGGAATATTTCCCCGTGCGTGATTCAATCTTTTTCATAATGATATCGCAGGCATCCCTGCCTTTGAACACGACAAAGTGTTCAATGGTTGTCAGAGAAACTTTGTGTATCCGCGCAAACAGAGTATTGTCGCACCCCATAACAGAAATATCACCGGGAACCTTTCGCTTCGCCTCGTGTAATGCATCCATGATCCCGAAAGCAATCATATCATTCAGCCCTACGATTGCGGTAATGTTATCTGTTTCATTCAAAAGCTCTCTGGTGAGCTCATAACCGATCTTGTACTCTGAATCAATATGCGCAACATCTAAGTCAATCTCTTCTTTTGCCGCTTTGATAATGACGTTCTCTCTGATCCCGGCATCTTCATACTCTTTGAGAAATCCTTCCACGCGCTTGGAACGCTGTTTCTGGCGGACCGTAAGCGGCGGCGCTATATATGCCACGCGGCGGTGTCCTAATGACAGGAGGTGCCTCGCCATCAGCCGTCCAAGCTTCGAGTTGTCAAGCTCTACCGCATCAACGTTCAGCTTCTCATTCTGGTTATTGACAACCACCACCGGAACCTGCCCGGAAAGAGCCTCCACCGTATCCATAAAACAATGACTCGGATTACAGGTGTAGATAATCCCCAGCGGACGGATCTGCCACATCATCTTAAGGTACCGTTCCTCCATCTTAAGGTCGCGCTGTGTATTGCAGACAAAGAGTCCGAATCCCTGCTCCTTCGCCCGCAGCTCGATCCCCTGCAGCAGCATAACATAATACGGATTCGTAAGATTGGGGCAGAAAACTACCAGAAGCTTTTCTTTCTTGCCGCTCTTTCGCCCCTTTCGTTTCTGCGGAAGATATCCAAGCTCCCTGGCGGTACGCTCAACCTTTTCAATCGTTTCTTTGGTGAACGAGACGTTGTATTTTTTGTTCAACACCATCGACACTGTTGATTGTGAGACACCTGCAGCTCTGGCAATATCTGTAGATGTCACTTTTTTCTTTGCCATCTGCATCCCCCTTACAGTTCTACTCTTCCGTCCAGCGCCCGAAGAAGCGTAACTTCGTCAACGCACTCCAGATCCCCGCCTACCGGAACACCACTGGCTATCCGGCTGACCTTCACGCCGATCGGTTTGATCAGCTTGCTGATATACATCGCTGTGGTCTCGCCTTCAAGGCTTGAATTTGTTGCAATGATCACCTCTTCTACATCTCCTGCGAGGCGGGTGATGAGTTCCTTCAGCCTGATATCTTCCGGTCCGATCCCAAGCATCGGCGAGATGGCTCCGTGAAGCACATGGTAGACTCCGTTGTATTTCCCGGTTTTTTCATAAGCTGCCAGATCCCTTGTATTTTCCACCACCATGATCGTCTTATGATCCCGGTTACTGCTGCTGCAGATCGGGCACAGTTCCTGATCCGTCAATGTACAGCATTCTTTGCAGTAACGGACATTCTGCCTGGCTTCTACCATCGTATCTGCGAGACGCTTCACGTCCTCCTCCGGCATGTGTATCACATGAAAAGCCAGCCTTGTCGCTGACTTTGCACCTATGCCGGGAAGACATGAGAATTCTTCAATTAATCTGCTGATCTGGTTACTATAGTAATCCATACAAATCTCCTTTTAACCCGCATTAGAACAAGCCCGGCATTCCTCCGCCTGTTCCGCCGGTAAGCTTAGACATTGCAGAGGATGATTCCGCGTCCGCTTTCCCCATAGCTTCATTGATGGCCGCCACAATAAGATCTTCTAACATCTCCACATCATCCGGATCCACAGCCTCTTCAGCCAGTTTGATCCTGACAATATTCTTCGTTCCGGAGACCGTTGCCTCCACTGCGCCGCCTCCTGCTGTCGCCGTGAATTCCTTTGTCTCTAACTCTTTTGCCTGCTCCTCCATCTGACGCTGCATCTTCTGCGCCTGTTTCATAAGATTGGCCATATTCCCCGGCATTCCTCCGCCGCCCGGGAATCCTCCTCTTTTTGCCATGATCATGTCCTCCTTATACTCTGACTTCATTTATGTATGTTCAATCTTTTGATCACTCGTCTTCCACCACGACCTCCATATGGATGAGATCCTCCAGATCTACAAATTGATTCTCAAATCTCCGGCCTTCCTCTACGTGCCGGACATCAATATCAATCTCTTTCCCTGTCCTCTCTGCAATCAGGTCCTTAATCTCCTGAAGATGCCCGTCTGTGTTTACAGCTTCCTCGCTCACATCATCCGGCAGGACGATCTGAAGCCTGTTTCCCTCTCCCGCACTTAGCCGCGCCTTTTGCAAATACGTTCTGAGCATCGGCGAAAGCTCTTGTGCCATGGAACGGAAATCCTTCACCACCGCCTTCACGTCTTCACTAAGCGCCCTGGGAAGCTTTGGTTTCTCCTGCGGCGCTTCTTCGCTGATCGCATGAACGTATGCCGCCCGCTCGCTCTTCTTCCCCGCAGACCCTCCGGCTTCCAGTGTTTCTATCTGCTTTTCCATGGCGCGGATACGTTCTAAGAGCGCCTCCTCATCTTTCTCCATCTGAGGCTTGCACAGTTTGATCAGCGCGATTTCTAACAGCGCTCTCTTTTGCGTTGCGTACTTAAGCTGACCGGAAAGCTCGGAAAAAACGCGAATATAGCGCATCAGCGTATTTTGATCGATCAATCGCGCCTCTTCTTTTAACCGGGCGACATTCTCTGTGGACATATCAAGAACATCCTCCATCCCGTCTGAACTTCCAACCAGAAGCAGATTCCTCAAATACCATGTGAAATCTGCAGCAAGCTGGGATAATTCTCTCCCCTGCATCACCAGCTCATCCACGGTCCTTATGACCGCTCCCGCATCCATATCAAGAAGTTCTCTGAGAAGGCGGCTGAACATCTCCGTATCTACCGCCCCCAGCACTTCCAGTACGCGATCATAAGTAAGACGCTCCCCGATGTAAAATGCCGCGCACTGATCTAACAGACTCAGCGCATCGCGCATAGAACCGTCCGCCATTCTTGCAAGATAGCGAACCGCCCGCTCTTCCACATCCCATTGTTCTTTTACGATCAGTTCCTTAAGACGATCTGCTATCGTATCTATGGTAATTCGCCTAAAATCATATCTCTGACACCTGCTTAATATCGTAACCGGTATCTTGTGCACTTCCGTTGTCGCCAGAATAAATATAACATACTCCGGAGGTTCTTCCAGTGTCTTAAGAAGCGCATTAAAGGCGCCGATAGAAAGCATATGCACCTCGTCAATAATATAGACCTTGTATCTGCCTTCTGTCGGTCTGTATGCAACCTCTTCCCTGATCTCACGGATATTGTCCACGCCATTGTTGGACGCCGCATCGATCTCTATTACATTCATGGAAGCTCCCGCAGCGATCGCGCGGCACATCGCACATTCTCCGCAGGGGCTTCCGTCTGCAGGATGCTCACAATTGACCGCCTTCGCAAAGATCTTCGCAACGGTTGTCTTACCTGTCCCGCGGGTGCCGCAGAACAGGTAAGCATGTCCGATCCTTCCTGCCGAAATCTGATTCTTCAGCGTCTTTACGATCGCATCCTGCCCTTTTACATCTTCAAATCTATCCGGACGGAATTTCCGGTATAATGCCATATATGACATCTATTTACACTCCATTTCCAATCCCGTTATATGCCGAAACTGATCCCGGTAAGCTCCGCCTCTCTGATAATAGAAGCTTTTGGATCAACATATTTTAACTTGCCCGCTACTTCCGAAAGCGGCACGCGGACCATCTCATTTTTCTTAACACCGATCATACAGCCAAACTCGCCGTCGAGGATCGCTTCTGCTGCCGCGGCGCCGAGTCTTGTAGACAATACTCTGTCATACGGACACGGGGATCCTCCTCTCTGTGTATGTCCCGGCACTGTAATACGAACTTCCTGATCCGTCCTCTTCTGAACCTTTTCCGCAAGTTCATACGCGACAGACGGATACTTAGTCTTATCCTTTTCCTGCTTCTTCTTCAGTTCTTTCTTAGACAGCTTCGCATCCTGCCTGGAGATTGCCCCCTCTGCGACAGCGATGATCGTAAACTTCTTGCCTGCCGCTTTCCTTCTGTTGATAGCGTCTACTACCACATCGATATCATACGGGATCTCCGGGAGAAGAACGATATCCGCGCCTCCGGCAATCCCTGCATGAAGCGTTACCCAGCCAACCTTGTGTCCCATAACCTCTATAATAAACACGCGGCTGTGTGAAGTCGCCGTTGTGTGAATACGGTCGATCGTATCTGTTGCAATATCTACCGCACTCTGGAAACCGAAGGTCATATCCGTTCCCCAGAGGTCATTGTCAATCGTTTTCGGAAGAGTAATGACATTCAATCCCTCTTCACTCAGCATATGTGCAGTCTTATGTGTTCCGTTACCGCCAAGCACGACCAGACAGTTAAGATTCAGCTTATGGTACGTGTGCTTCATAGCCTCTACTTTATCAAGGCCATTCTCATCCGGAACTCTCATTAACTTAAAAGGCTGTCTGGAAGTCCCGAGAATCGTACCGCCGACAGTCAGGATCCCCGAAAAATCTCTGGAGGTCAGCATCTTAAAGTTAGAATAGATCAGCCCTTTATAACCTTCCTGGAATCCATAAATCTCTACCTCTTCACATGCTCCGCAAATCCCCTTAACAACACCCCGCATTGCCGCGTTCAGCGCCTGACAGTCGCCACCGCTGGTAAGCATACCTATCCTTAACATCCTTCTTACTCCTTTCGTCTGTTCTTCTACTAAGGATTATACATTATTTTCAGGAATGACACAAGATTGTTTAAACGGGGACGTAACAAAATTGAAAAGTGTTACGTCCCCGTTTGCATAAAGACCTGTACCAAAATGAAATTATTCTACTTTCCGGAATGTAATGATTACCTTAAACAAGTCTCCATCCAGATACAGTTCAAAAGTCCCGCCCTGCATCTGCGTTAATGTTTTCGCGATTGAGAGCCCCAGTCCGCTCCCTTCTGTGCTTCTCGAGATATCCCCGCGTATGAATCTCTCTGTCAGTTCATCTGCCGGGATATTAAGCGCCTGCTCGGATATATTCTTCAGGCTGAACACTGCCATTGCGTCCTCCACGGCAAGCTGCGCGTAGATGCGGGTTCCCTCCATTGCATATTTGGCGGCATTATTGTAGATATTCTCAAAGATACGCCACATCCGTCTTCCGTCAGCGCGTATCACCACTTCCTCCTCCGGAAGGATCAGCACTTCTTTTAAATTCCTGGCCTGGAATTTCTCTTCAAATTCTCCGCTTACCTGCTGTATCATCTCCGTGAGGTTCAGATCCATATACTCTATAGATATATTTCCTGAACTTATCCTGGATGCCTCGATGACATCTTCTGTAAGTATCCTGAGCCGCTGAGATTTCTGTTCCAGTACCTCAATATATCTCTGAAGCTTCGGATCTTCGAAATGCTCCTGCTTTAATAGCTCTACATAATTGATAATAGAAGTGAGCGGCGTCTTGATATCGTGGGAAACATTCGTGATCAGATCCGTCTTTAACCGCTCGCTCTTCATACTCTCCGCAACCGCTCTCTCTAATCCTTCCCCGATAGAATTAAGTCCCTGCGCAATCTCTTTCTGATCCCCGAACAACTTATCGAG
>CAZNXL010000135.1:0-4825 GCA_964577075.1 uncultured Dorea sp.
CCAGAGGTCCGGGACGCCGCGAGATCGGGCATGGCGCTTTGGCGGAGCGCGCGTTAGTGCCGGTTCTGCCAGATGAGGCTGAGTTCCCGTATGCGATCCGTACCGTATCCGAGACGTTTGAGTCTAACGGCTCCACATCTCAGGCAAGTGTATGTGCATCTTCCATGTCACTTATGACAGCCGGTGTACCGATCAAGGCTGCAGTGGCAGGTATTTCCGCAGGACTTGTAACGGGTGAGACAGATGATGATTATATCGTACTTACAGACATTCAGGGATTGGAAGACTTCTTCGGAGACATGGATTTTAAGGTAGCAGGCACTCATAAAGGCATCACTGCCATCCAGATGGATATTAAGATTCACGGACTTACGAGACCGATCATTGAAGAAGCGATCGCCGCCACAAAGAAGGCAAGGACTTATATCATCAATGAGGTTATGAATAAGGCAATCGCCGAGCCGAAACCGGAAGTAGGTCCATATGCACCGAAGATCATCCAGATGCAGATCGACCCGCAAAAGATTGGTGATGTTGTAGGGCAGAGAGGCAAGACGATCAATGCGATCATCGAGCAGACGGGGGTTAAGATCGATATTACAGATGACGGTAGTGTATCGATCTGCGGAACAGATACTGCGATGATGGACGAGGCAAGAAAGCTTATTTATATTATTGTAACAGATTTTGAAGCAGGACAGGTTCTGGAAGGAAAGGTTGTCAGCATTAAAGAGTTCGGCGCATTTATCGAATTCGCGCCGGGCAAGGAAGGTATGGTACACATTTCCAGGATCTGTAAGGAAAGAGTAAAATGCGTAGAGGATGTTCTCACACTTGGCGATAAAGTGAAGGTTGTATGCCTTGGGAAAGATAAGTTGGGAAGATTCTCATTCAGCATGAAAGATGTAGCAGAGTAGACATCACAAAAGCATCGTTTCGACGATGCTTTTTTTTATTTTACAAACCGGAGCATCTCCACTTCCATGGAATAATTTGAGGATATCAGCATATATTGAGTCAAAGGAGTGGACAAAGATGCAGGAGAATAAAGTGATAAGTATATTACCAGGGAGCATCCGGATGGTAGTCCAAAAAGAAGTCCCGGAATTTGAGAATCTGCAAGAAATCCGCCTTAGAGCGGGGAAACCGCTGCTTCTTATGTATAAAGGGCGGGAGCTTATTCCGGAACATGCACAGGATAAACAGTATATTGTCTCGAAGGAAGAGATTGAAGAACTGATAGAATATATCAGCTGCTATTCTCTCTATGCCTTTGAGGAGGAGATGAAGCAAGGCTTTCTTACGATCGGAGGCGGACACAGGGTAGGGCTGGCAGGACAGGCAATTGTTGAGCAGGGGGCGGTTCGGAATCTGCGCTATATAACATCTGTAAATATACGTATGTCCCATGAGATACGAGGCTGTGCGGATAAGATCTTTCCATATATTACACAGCGCCGGCGTCCCCTTCATACTTTGCTGGTATCGCCGCCGGGATGCGGAAAGACTACGCTGCTTCGCGATATGATCCGTCAGATGTCCGATGGCAATCAATATATGAAAGCGATGACTGTCGGGGTGGTGGATGAACGTTCAGAGATCGCAGGGTGCTGTCACGGTGTCGCACAAAATGACCTGGGAATCCGCACAGATGTTTTGGATTCCTGTCCGAAAGCGGAAGGAATGCTTATGATGATACGGTCTATGAGACCGGAGGTGCTGGCCGTTGATGAGATCGGAGAGGCAGAAGATATACAGGCTGTCTCTTATGCGATGCACTGCGGGTGCAGGATGCTTGCGACAGCACATGCGCAGTCAATGGAAGAATTATGGAAAAAGCCTGTATTTTCGCAGATGATAGAACAAAAACGGTTCGAGAGATATGTGATCCTGAAAGAAAGAGGCGAGATCGATCATGTGTACGACTGCAATGGGAGAGTGATGTGATATGCTGCTCAAATTAGCGGGGAGCGTTTTTGTGATGATGGCAACGACACTTATGGGCATTTTCCGCGCAGAGGACATCAAGGCGCAGTATCGGCAGATGCGTCAGATCCAGAGGATCGTCTCCATGCTGGAAAGTGAGATCCGGTATGGACGCACACACCTTGGAGAGGCTTTTTTACACATTTCCAGCAAGGTACAGGAGCCTTATAAGAGCTGGCTTTTAGCTATGCAAAGAGATATGGGGCGGACAGATGCCGGCATGTTTGAAGAGATCTGGATGCAAAGAGTGAGGGAACATCTTCAAAAGAGCGGGCTTTCAAAGAAAGAGTTAGAACGCCTCTTGCAGCTTGGCGGACAATTTGGAGTTATGGATCTGAAATTACAGCTAAGAGTGCTGGAACTCTACCAGGAGCAGCTAAGTCTTGACATGAAGGATGCATGGGAAGGCATAAAAATGAGGGTGAGGCTGTGTCATTGTCTGGGAGTCATGAGCGGCATGCTGATAGCGGTCCTGCTTATATAATTTGCTTTTGGGAGGCGGAGAATGAGCGTTAATCTAATATTTAAAATAGCGGCAGTAGGGATTTTGGTTTCTGTCTTAAGTCAGGTGCTAAAGCACAGCGGGAGAGAAGAGCAGGCCTTTTTGACAAGCCTTGCAGGACTTCTTTTAGTCCTGTTTTGGATCGTTCCCTATATCTATGATCTGTTTGAGGATATCAGGCGGCTGTTTTCCTTATAGCGCTAAAAAGGTCAGGAGAAGGGAGATGGGATGTTGTGAATATGATCCAGGTGGGAATCCTCGGGGCTGCGGGCGCTCTTCTGGCGATCCAGTTTAAAAGCGGCAAGGCAGAATATGGGATTTATATTAGTATTGCTTTAAGTCTGCTGATCTTTTTCGGGATCCTTGGACAGATAGAGGCGCTGATCAGGACAGTGCGAAAGATCGGGGCATACATCAGTATGGATACAGCATATGTCGGCACGCTTCTTAAGATGCTTGGAGTCACCTATATCGCGGAATTTTCTTCCAGTATCTGTAAGGATGCTGGCTGTCAGACTATCGCAGGCCAGATCGAGATTTTCGGAAAACTGGCGATTTTAGCGCTCAGTATGCCGATCCTGTTAGCGCTGCTTGATACCATCGAAGGATTTTTGTCATGAAGAGGTATAAGAAAAACGGAGTGGAATGCTTACGGTCAATATGGGGCATTATCTTTATGTCTGTGTTGTTGGCTTTTCTTATAAAGGAAAGCGCTTTGGCAAGTGATTCGAAATATGATTTGGAAAAGAAGAAAGAGACGGTAAGAGAGGAAATTTTAGATCAGCTGGATGATCGCGAGATGAATCAAGTGTTGAAAGACATTTTCCCGGAACAAAATCTGGATTTTAAAGATACCGTGCTTTCGATTTTATCCGGCGAACAAACAGTGTCTGCAGAGCTGCTTTGGCGGTTGACAAAAGATCAGCTTGCCGGTGCATTTACAAGAAGCAGAGAAAATTTAATACATATTTTGGTGATTGCCACGATTGCGGCAATTTTTCATAATTTTTCAAGCGTATTAAAAAACAAACAGATCTGCGAGATCAGCTTCTATATCCTGTATCTGCTTCTGATCGCATTGTGCTTAAAGTCCTTTGAACTTGTGCTTGAATGGGTAAGTACTGGGATTGAGCATCTGACGATGTTTATGAGTGCGTTTGGTCCGATCTTTTTTCTGGCAGTTTCTATAGCAAAGGGGAGCGTGACGGCAGCCGCATTTTATAATCTTGTGCTGCTTTTCATCCATCTGATCGAGATTTTGATCGTGTCTGTGCTTCTGCCGGTGATCCATATCTATATCATGGTGAAAGTGTTAGACTTTTTGTCCTCGCAGGAGTATTTAAGTAAGCTTGCGGAGCTGATAGAGATCGTGGTTTCCTGGAGCCTTAAGACATTGCTTGCCTGTGTGGCGGGAGTGAATGTTGTGCAGGGAATGTTAAGCCCGGCAATCGATACAGTAAAAAGAAGCGCGCTTACGCGGACAGCGGAAGCGATTCCCGGAGTGGGGGATGCACTGGGAGGAGTGGCGGAAGTGGCGCTTGGAACAGCGGTTCTTGTAAAAAACGGGATCGGGATTACAGGACTTATCATTTGTCTGTCTCTTTGCATCGTACCGCTGGCGCAGACAGCCATGATCGCTCTTATATACAAGCTGGCGGCCGCCCTGATCCAGCCTGTGTCAGACCGGAGAGTTGTGGGGTGCGTGGAATGTGTAGGAGACGGATGCCGTTTGCTGATGCAGGTGGTATTTACAACAGGACTTTTATTTTTACTGACCATTGTGATCGTTTCTTTTGTGACAAGCAGTGCGTAAGGAGGGTATATGTTTGACTATCTTTATGAATGGACGCAGGATCTGGCATTTTACATGGTTCTGATCACAGTGGTGGTTCAGGCGCTTCCTGCTTCTGATTATAAAAAATATATTCGTTTTTTTACAGGAATGGTGCTGATACTTATGGTTCTTACCCCGGTCAGTAAACTATTTGGGATGGACGGTCAGGTGAGTAACTTTTATAAGAGCAGGGAATACGCAAGAAAGATTGAAGAGATCGAAAAGGAGACACAGGAAATTTTAGAAAAAATTGAAGATCAGGAGGATATCGGAGTGGAGGAGATTGAGATTGAAAGATAAAAAAGAGATATTCAGCATGCTGAAAAACTGGAAGATAAAGAAAGATCAGGCTCTTATCCTGCTCTTATCAGGGATCCTTCTTCTGGTCATATCTCTTCCGGGCGGAAAACGGGCGGATAAGGAAGAAGACGGGGAAAAAGAAGCGTTTTCTGAGGAAGGGACTGTGACAGAGCAGGAATATATCTCCTATACAGAGCGCCATC
>CAZNXL010000135.1:4835-5767 GCA_964577075.1 uncultured Dorea sp.
TAATCCCGTTACAAAACATTCTTTCCTGCATGGAGGGGGTTGGGGATGTAACAGTTATGGTCACGCTCAGGGAATCGGCGGAAAAGGTGGTGGAAAAGGACGCAGAGACTTCTGAGGAATCTGTGAGCGAAGAGGACAGTCAGGGAGGACAAAGGATGACAAAGAACCGGACGGCAAGAGAAACAACAATATACGACGGGGAGAATGATGATGCCGGACAGGATCCGTACGTCAGCAAGGAGCTGACTCCCAGGGTTGAAGGGATCGTGGTTGTTGCGCAGGGCGGAGAAAATGCGGTCGTAATTAAGAATATAACTGAGGTCGTGCAGGCATTATTCGGGATAGATACGCATAAGATTAAGATAGTAAAGAAAGAATGATCATGAAATAAGAGGAGGAACAGTGGTGAAGAAATTTTTTAAGAAAAATCAGATCATTATTGCGGCGCTTGCAATTATGATTGCGGCAGCGGGATACCTGAATTATTCGGGGCGTTTGTCTGGAGATAAAGACGAGATACAAAAGACCAGTGCGGAGCTTGCCAATCAGGAGCTTCTCGATATCTCGGAGGAAGATCTTGCAAGTGCGTCCGGTGATATCGAAAGTCAGGACAGTGATACGGAAGGAAAAGAAAAAGAAAGCGACGGGGAAACAGAAGGGACACCGGGGGAAGCGGTTCTTACGAGCGGTGAGGCGAGCGCGGTAGTTGCTGAGGCAAAGGTGACGAGAGAACAGGTGCGGGCGAAGAATAAAGAAACGCTTCAACAGATCATTGATGATCAGGATCTTTCCGGGGAGCAAAAAACAGATGCAGTTGCACAGATGGTAAAGCTTACGGAGATGTCTGAGAAGGAAGCGGCAGCGGAGACGCTTCTGGCATCGAAAGGATTTTCAGAGGCGGTAGTCAGTCTTTCAGATGATTCGGCGGATGT
>CAZNXL010000136.1:0-5763 GCA_964577075.1 uncultured Dorea sp.
CTTCCCGGCTTGGCACACGCTTGTGGCCGAGCATCGCTATTTTCAGTTTATTCTTGTCACACACACCATCAATTCTTTCTACTTTAATCCCCGGTTATTCCAGTTCACTTCTTATTTTTCCCCGTGGGCATGACCTCAACGATGAAAAGGAGTTCTTTGCTTTACCCTTCCAACGCCTCCACGCAAGTTCTGACCCATTCTTTCTTCTCCTCCGGCAGTTTCCGGTAATGCTCCAGCATCTCCCATTCACACCGGGACACCTCATACACCGGCGCTTCCTCCTCCGGAAATTCCGCCGCTTGCGTCACCAATACCGCGCATTCTTCATCTCCGCCGGCAAATACTTCTTCCACCGTAACCTCCAGTGCGTTACACATCTGCAAAAGCGTATACACCTGAGGTCTGCTTTTCCCACTCAGGATAGCGTGTATCGTGGAGCTTGAAACATGTGACTTCTTAGCCAACGCGTAATTCGACACCCCTTTTTCCTTACATATTCTTCGTATTCTTTCTACTAATTTATTGCATTCTTCTTCTGGATAATACATAACACTTTTCCCTTTACACTGCGCCTTCGCCCAGCAATACAATCTTTACTGTTTTCCACAATATTTTTATATCCATACTCAATGTCCAGTCTTCAATATAGCTGGCATCAAGTGCTACAACTTCTTCAAAATCCACAATATCGCTTCGCCCACTGATCTGCCACATCCCTGTAAGGCCGGGTTTCATAGCGAGGCGCTTTCTGTGCGCCAGCTCATACTGCCGGTATTCATCCAACGTTGGCGGTCTTGTCCCTACAAGGCTCATATCGCCTTTTAGAATATTCCAAAACTGAGGCAATTCATCAATACTGCTTCTTCTCAGGAAATGTCCGATAGGAATGACTCTCGGATCACTATCCATCTTGAACATGAAACCTTTCATCTTATTGTGTTCCATAAGTTCTGCTTTCCGCTCTTCTGCATCCATATACATCGTGCGAAATTTATATATCTTAAAGGTTCTCCCATTTCTGGCTACTCTTTCCTGAGAGAAGAAGATGGGTCCCGGTGACTGGTGATAGATAACGGGTGCGAAGATCAAAAAAGCAATCCCCATGAACACCAGCCCGACTAACGCGCCGCAGATATCCATAACTCTCTTGCAAAATATCTGATGGAAGCTTGCAATCTTCATACTGGAGGAAAGCACCATATATGTACCCAGCGTATACACCTTTCGATTCTTCATCCCTGAGCTGAAGCGTATCAGGTTCATATGCGCGACAAGTCCCATTTCTACACAAAGATTCATCAAATGCTCTGCCTGTTTCTCGTTATCATGCAAATCTATGAACACTTCGTCAATAATGTTTCTTCTGATATATGTAAACATGCTGTCTTTATCTGCTACGATCGGTATGTTATATATCCTTTCACCGATGCGTCTGGAAGTATCGTATAGGACGATCGCATCTACCGAATAGTCGCGATAGGGCTGTAATAACCCCTTTACCACTTCATCGACCTGCGACTGTGTCGTGACAACCATGATTCTCCTGAGATCCATGTCATTACGGCGTTTGATCCTCAATGCGCTCTTCCATGCCAGACGTGCCGTGATCATAATACAGACACTGATCGGATACATAAGAATCATAATAATTCTGGAATAATCACTGGACTGCTTACTAAAGAAAAAGTATACAATGATTGATACAACTACCCATGCACAGTGGATCATCACCTGCTTTAATTCAATTAAATAACCTCGGAAAATAATATTTGAATAACTATCACAAAAAAACACTGTACATATATCAGCAATAATGATCATACCCATAAGAATCTGATACAATTTTGATATTCCATGATCCGGAAATCCCTGGCGCAGCACATATGCAATTAAGAAACTCAATTCCAGACATGCAATGTCAATGAGCATAAAGTCTGCATGCTTCATCCAGCCTTTTATCACATCTTTATACATTGCCTTTAATTTTCTCCTCCCAGTATCTTCCCTTTAGCTTCCTCTGTAAATATCATTGCTTTAAAAGCCATATATGCAAGTATTATATGCTTTTTAAAATCATGTGTCAAGATTTGCTTTATGTTTCATTCATTAACTTTCTTTATCTTAAAAGACGCATTTGGGTAAATTCATAATTCTTTTAAAGAATACCCCTCTACGGAATTATGTCAATATTTGTATCTGGTAAAAATTTATCTTTTTCCCACTTCTGTTTGTTAAGTATATCATTATGATGTTGCTTTCATTTTTATATGTACTATTCGCCACATGTTTTTCTATAAATGCTCTTCAAAACTATAGCAAAGAGAGCAGATTCCGCCAGTCGAATCTGCTCTCTTTTCATTTTGGTACAGGTCATTTTGCAATTCGGTACGTAACACTTTTTTTAATGTTACGTCACTTGCTAAAATTTTCTCAATCTATCCCCCGAATCATCTGTCGTCTTATCTATCTCCTTTATCACCACATAATATCCGTCGTCGCCATCGATCTTCACCATGACTCTGTCACCGACTCTGTGTCCGCGGATTGCCTTACCCATGGGGGATTCTATGCTAATAAGCCCCTGCATGGAGTTTCCTCTTACGCTGGTTACCAGACGGTAAACTTCTGTCTCATCATCGTCTTCAAAATATACGGTTACCGTGTTATTGATCCCCACCTCATCATCTTTTGATTCATCGGACACTATTCTTGCATTTTTAAGCATCTTTTCCAGGTACCTGATCCTGCTTTCATTCCGGTTCTTGTCCTGTTTTGCCGCCTTATACTCAAAGTTCTCGCTTAAATCTCCCTGCGCTCTGGCCTCTTTTACCGCTTCCAGTTCTCTTTTGCGGACAACCAGCTTACGATACTCTATCTCTTCCTTTATCTTTTGTACATCACTTTCTGTCAACTGCTCTCCCATATCAGATCACCCTCCCTACTGTTTTTTCAATCTTTTCTTAAACACTTATCTATTATCTGAAATATTCATCTATCCATTGGCAATTCCACTCGCAGTCTTTCTCATAAACCACCCCTTTAATATCTAACTTCCCGCAGACCGCTCACAATGATATTTTATAACAAAATCTTCCAACATAAAACAAAAACAGAAAATAAAGCAATTTTTTGCTCTCCATTGACAAATACGTTTCCTCCTGTTATATTCAATATACCAGATGTTGATTAATCAACATCTTTGCAACTGATCCATTCTGCTAATGAGGTTTGCTATGGTTGAAAGATTTGAAAAACTTACAGGTGGTATTACCCAAATACACAAAAGCATCCAGAAGATCAAGCGCTGCCAGATGGATTCTCTCGGATTGAAGGGTACACATGTTATGTGTCTTCATTATCTGTATGATTGTCCCGAGGGTCTGACAGCCACCGACCTATGTGACAAATGCAAGGAGGACAAGGCCGGTATCTCCAGGATCCTGTCCGACCTTGAGAAGACCGGGCTTATCACTTATATGAAGGGAAATGCCGTGAACACAAAAAAATACCGCGCGAAGGCGACTCTTACAAAAAAGGGAACGGACTGCGCAAAAAAAGTAACTAATTTGATCGTACGCGCCACGATCGCCGGAGGTAAGAAGATCACTCCCGAAGAGCGCGACATCTTCTACCGCGTACTGTTTCAGATTGCCGACAATCTAGATCAAGTCTGTCTGAATCTGGAAAAAGAAATATAAAATTCAAAAAGCGAGGATAATATCATGCACACAATAAGAAAATTATACTGCCGGACCTTCCAAACTGTATTCAAAATAGCGCTTCCGTTTCTCCCGTATCGAAAACCGGAGATTATCGGAAGCGTGAAAGGTATTCCGGACATTATCAGGCAGAAAAAATGCGATAAGGTACTGATCATCACAGATTCCGGCATCCGCAGTCTCGGACTCACCGAACGTCTGGAAAAAGCACTGAAGGAAAATGACATTCCTTATACCATCTACGATAAGACTGTCGCCAATCCCACAACAGAAAATGTTGCCGGGGCTCTCGACCTCTATTATGAAAATGGATGTAATGCGATCATCGGATTCGGCGGAGGCTCCAGTATGGACTGCGCCAAGGCAGTGGGCGCAAGAGTCGCCAGGCCAAAACAGCCCCTCTCTAAGATGAAAGGAATCTTAAAAGTCCGCAAAAAGCTTCCTCTCCTGATCGCTATCCCGACTACGGCAGGGACCGGAAGCGAGACCACGCTGGCCTCCGTAATTACAGATTCCGAAACCCGTCACAAATATGCGATCAACGACTTCCCGCTCATCCCCAGATACGCGGTATTAGACCCGAGGGTCACCGTCAGTCTTCCCAGGTTTATTACCGCGACAACCGGAATGGATGCCTTAACTCATGCTGTCGAAGCATATATTGGTAATTCTACAACGTACGGGACGAGAAAAGATGCTCTTTTAGCTACGAAACTCATTTTTACAAATATTGATACCGCATACAATAACGGAACTGACATTGACGCCAGAAGAAATATGCTTCACGCTTCTTTCTACGCCGGATGCGCATTTACAAAATCATACGTGGGATACGTCCATGCCGTCGCTCACTCTCTGGGCGGCGAATACAACGTACCTCATGGTCTTGCCAATGCAGTGCTCCTTCCGTTTGTCCTGGAAGCATACGGAAGTAAAATACATAAGAAACTATACAAACTTGCCGTAGAAGCCGGCATAGCTGAAAAGGGAACCCCTTATGCTGAAGCCGCCGCCGCTTTCATTCAGGCGATCAGGGACATGAAAGAGCGCTTTCAGATCGGTGACATCATACCGGAAATTCAGGAAACGGATATCCCGAAGCTTTCTCACTACGCCGACAGGGAAGCGAATCCGCTCTATCCTGTTCCGGTTCTGATGAATGCGGCGGAGTTAGAACAGTTCTATTACCAGTTAATGCCCCTCGGGCGCGCAGACGCACCCGCTGTTAACTAAAAAAGGAGTAAAATGTTATGAATGCAAATGAAATCAAACAGCTTGTCCACACCCAGAGAAAATATTTCCGTACAGGAGCTACTCTGCCTGTTGAAAGCAGGATCTCGGCGCTTAAAAAGTTAAAAGAATGCATACTGAACTATGAAAATGAAATTAATTCCGCGCTTAAAAAGGATCTCGGCAAGAGCGCCTTCGAGGGCTATATGTGTGAAACCGGGCTGACACTCAGCGAGATCACATATATGCTTAAGCATGTTTCTTCTTTTTCAAAAGAGAAAACCGTACTTACCCCGCTGGCTCAGTTCCACTCCAGAAGCTATAAAAAGCCTTCCCCGTATGGCGTCGTGCTCATTATGAGTCCGTGGAACTACCCTTTCCTGCTTACGATGGAACCTTTAGTAGATGCCATCGCCGCCGGGAACACGGCGATCATAAAGCCCAGCGCTTACTCTCCGCGTACAAGCGAACTCATTAAAAAAATCATTGAAGAATGTTTTGAAAATGATTTCGTATCCGTTGTCACCGGGGGACGGTCGGAAAATACCTGCCTGTTAAATGAACATTTTGACTATATCTTCTTTACCGGAAGCAAATCAGTCGGAAAAGAAGTCATGAGACATGCCTCACAATATCTGACTCCGGTTACTCTTGAACTCGGCGGAAAGAGTCCCTGCATCGTCGATAAGACCGCTGATATCAAACTGGCGGCAAAACGGATTGTCTTCGGCAAATATTTAAACTGCGGGCAGACCTGTGTCGCTCCGGATTATATTTACTGCGATCGCACCGTAAAAGATAAGCTGGTCGCAGC
>CAZNXL010000137.1:0-5763 GCA_964577075.1 uncultured Dorea sp.
CTTCCAGATCCACATCGATCCTTACCTTTGTATCAGGTTTTCGGTTGCTCAAGAGACATACCGTCTCCACATGCACTGTTCCCGGAAATAAATCAACGCATGCTATGCGTTCCACCCGATACCCTCTCCCTTGCAGCATCTCCAGATCTCTCGCCAGACTGGTCGGCTTACAGGCGATATATACCAACCTCTCCACTCCAAAACCGATAATCTTCTCAAGCGCTTTCGGATTCACCCCGTCTCTCGGAGGATCAAGCACAATAAGATCCGGCGTCTCTCCCAGTTCATCGATCACTTTCAGCACATCCCCGGCCCAAAAAGCGCAATTGTCAAGGCCGTTAAGCTCTGCGTTCTCCCTTGCCGCTTTCACAGCCTCCTCCACGATCTCTACCCCTATCACCTTCTTTGCCACCGGAGCAAGAATCTGTGCGATCGTTCCTGTCCCGCTATATAAGTCAAAAATCACTTTATCCTTCGTTTCCCCTATATAATCTCTCGCCAACTTATAAAGCTCCTCAGCGCCCAGAGAATTGGTCTGAAAAAAGGAGAAAGGTGTGATCTTAAACTTAAGTCCGAGTAATTCTTCATAAAAATAGTCCTGTCCGTAGAGAACCTGTGTACCCTCGTCCTTTACTGCATCGGCCACACTATCATTTGTAGTATGCAAAATTCCCACAATCACTCCGTTAAGACTAAGGGCAAGAAGCCTGTCCGCCCACTCCTTAAGCTCCGCCACCATCTGGCTTGTCGTCACCAGATCGATCAGGATCTCTCCTGTCTTTACCGCTTTTCTCACCAGCAGATGACGGAAATATCCGGTATGTCTCATGCGGTGATAGTAAGGAAGTCCTGTTTTTTTTGCATACTCTAATGTACAGGAGAGGATCTTTCTATAATCCTCATCTACGATCCGGCAATCCGGCACATTTACAATATCATGAAAGCTTCCTCTCTTATGCATCCCCAGTGCGATCGGGCCATCCTTATATTCATCTCCAAAGGAGAACTCCATCTTATTACGATATGCCTCTCTCATTGGACTTTCCTTTACACCCTCCCAGATATATTCGCCATCCACAGCCTCGTTCATCATCTTCTTAATCTGTTCTTCTTTCAGGTTAATCTGTTCTTCATATGGGAGATTCTGATATGTGCATCCTCCACACTGTCCGAAATGAGGACATGCTGTCTTTGTTTCCAGCGGGGATTTTTCAAGGACTTCCAGTATCCGTCCTTCTGCTTTTCCCTGACGCACCTTGCTCACAGAAAAACGGATCTTCTGCCCCGGCACACCATTTTTCACGACTACATATCTTTCTTCTTCAGGTAGGAATACTTTCCCCTTATTTGGGAAATCAACCGATTCTATCATTCCTTCGTATACCTGCCCTTTTTTCATAATGCAGATTCTCTCCTTCCCCCGACATCTTTTATTTCATACTCTTTATTTGATCAATGATTCAATATATTGCGCTTTGAGAATCGTACCGTCTTTTTCAATCTGCATGTGCATGATACTCTTCACATATTGATTGAACTGGGAATACCCATAGCTTCCGATCTTGAAATCTTTGTATTTTTCATAGACTTTATTTCCCAAAACGCTGAGTTCTATACCATTCTTTCCGGCATCTTTTACGAGTTTCAGGACATATCTGTCTACATCCTCTTTGCGTCCTCTGTCTTCTTTAAGTGTAACGGACACGAAATTCCCCTTCTTCACAAGCTCAATCCGCTTAAATTCCTCCAAAAACTTTGACAGCGTATTATATCCATAGCTTCGCACGTCAAAGTCCGGGTGCAGACTTACCAGTCTGCTTCCCACTTCTCCCAGTCCGGTCTGCCGGTTATCATCCTGATTTTCCAGGATCATCTGTACAACCTCATCTTCGATCCGTTCCTTATTCTGAGAATTCGGGGACTCTTCCTGCGGAGCTCCCGGCGACTGCTCATTCAGCAGGTTCTCCAATATGGTAAATTTGTCACAGGCCTTACGGAACGGTCCCGGAGTCTTATGCTCTCCCATCCCGATCACGATCTTACCGCTCTCCCTGAGTCTGCTTACCAGCCTCGTAAAATCACTGTCGCTGGATACGATGCAGAACCCATCCACATCCCGTGCGTATAGAATATCCATCGCGTCAATGATCATAGCCGAATCAGTAGCATTCTTCCCCTGTGTATAGCTGAACTGCTGAATCGGTGTGATTGAATTTTTCAACAGTTCATCTTTCCAGCTTGAATGCTGGGTATTCGTCCAGTCCCCGTATATTCTTTTGTAGGTAATATTGCCGTACTTTGATAATTCCGTCAAGATCGGCTTAATATATCTTGCCGAAACATTATCTGCGTCAATCAATAACGCATAACATTGTCCATCCATCTTTTTTAACTCCCTATCATGATAAAAGCAGGCATACAAGCCTGCTTCTATACCATATACCATATCTCATTTCCAGTTTTTTAAACCTGATCTTCCTCGTTAGAAAGATCATCATCGAGATCATCCTCAAAGTCCTCTTCAAAGTCTTCAAGATAATCCGGTGTGAAGAAACAATATACGCCATAAGCAATTGCTGCTACTGCTGCGACAGCGCCAATGACAGCAAGCACCCAAAGTACAGTCTTCGCCTGCTTTTCCTCTTCGTCTTTCTTATTCAATAACTCGTTCAATCTGGTTGTCGCGATGATTTCCTCTACTTTACTCACGCTCCCACATCCTTTCTCATAGTGTTTATCAAATACATTACTTCGTATATTATATCACTAAGTAATAAATATTACTATCATAAACTTATTTTTTTGTATTTTCCTTATACTGCTTTGGGGAGCATCCATAATATTTTTTAAAGGAAAATGAAAAATGCGGATAACTTGGATAGCCAACTTTACTTGCCACCACGTTAGCGTTAAGCACGTCATCCTCCAGTAATTTTGCGGCCAGAATCATTCTCTCGCGAATGATATACTGACTGATACTGATCCCCTTTTCCTTTTTGAAAATGCGGTTCAGATAGATCGGGCTCAGGTGACAATACGCAGCCGCTTCATTCACGGACAAATCCACATTTCCCAGGTTTTGAAGAATATATTCTCCGCATTCTCTTACAATCTGTTTTGCACTCTTTTTTTCTCCCTGTTCGGCAGCAACCTCCCTCTTCTTTTGGCTTACCCACTGTTCCCCATATCTTCTCAACTGCTCTTTTTCCTGCTTTTCTATTCTCCGGCAGATAACTTTGCGAACAGATTCTATAATTTCTTCGTACGGCGCAGGGATCAACACATAATCCATACAATCCAGCTTCATCGCCTCCCGCGCATAGTCAAAATCAGCATGACAGGTTAGAAAAATGCATTCTACATCTATGTGTTCCTCCTTCACCCAACGCAGTAATGCAATGCCATTTTCCCCCGGCATCTCAATATCACACAGCATAATGTCTATTTTATGGGTCACAAGCTGCTCTTTTGCCTCTACTGAGTCAAAAGCAAGGTATACTTCCTGAATTCCGCAGTCTTTCCAGGAGATTTCCTTTTTCATTGTCTGCGCTGTTACTTTTTCATCATTCACAATTAACAGGTTCATTTCTCATTCCTCCTCCAAATCATATGGAAATGTTATTGTAAATTCTGTCCCGTAATTCAATCTGGATTCTACCCGAATCTTCGCAGCGTCCCCATAAAAATATTTAATGCGCATTGCAGAATTGCGGATCCCGACAAAGGTCCGTTCCCTGCTTTCCTTAAATCTTTCTTCGTTGATCATCCTGACCTCATCTTCCCCCATTCCGGCTCCGTTATCACTGACCACAAAAGTTACCGTCCCATCGACATACTCCGCCATCAGCATAATGTAGATCACGCGGTCTTTCACCAGGGCATGCTGTACTACATTTTCTACAAAATTATGTATTAACAGAGGCGGAACTCTCACCATGTAAACTTCCGGATCGATCTGATACCGGATGTCGATTTCACCCGGATAACGGATTTTTGCCACCTTCATATACCCTTCAATAAGTGTTAACTCTTTTTGAAAAAGCTCCAGCTCCTTTCCACTGCGGAAAATATGCCGGAAATATCCGGATAGATAGAGAATTAATTCCTTAATGTTCTCCATATCTCTCTTCTCCGCCAGACTATATATCAGATTGAAAGTATTTAATAGAAAATGAGGGCGTATCTGCAACTGCAGATTATTCAGTTCTAACTGTTTTGCCGCCAGCTGTTTTTCCATATTTTCCAACTTTAAGCTGTAAATGTTATCCGCCATTTGGTTAAAAGAACGATACGCTTCCAGGATTTCTAAAGAATTCCCCTCTTTTTCTATCCGATACTTTTCGTTTCCGGCTTCCAGTTCATGATGCGCATAGTTTAACTCCTTCAGTGGAGAGATCACCCATCTTTTCATTACCATGTATAACAGCGGAATCAATCCAATCATCACAATTGCCACAATTACCAGTCCCCACTCCCACGTGGAAAGAGTCCGCATGACTTCTTTTTGCGTAACGTTCACGCAGAGTCTTGCATCAGCGCGCTCGCTTTCCCGGGATGCCGCTATCATCTCTTCTGCATCTGTATTTTTCTTTTTGCCTACAATAGAAACTGACACATTCTCATAATTCACAGCTTCCTCTACACTCTGGAGGAACAAATCAAGATTAATAAAAGCTCCGTAATACACATTGCCTGCATCGATGATATGAGTCAGGTAGTTTTCCCCTTCTACCTGAACAATGGTCCATTTTGCCGCCATATCCAGATTCTCATCGAGAAAATCACAGAATTTCTCTTTCCTAGCGCTTTCCCCGCAGCTCATGATATATTCATTCCGCCTGGCATGATAATAAAACAATACTTCACAATTAAGCGACAGATAGATCTCGTCCTGCATATCCCTGATACACTTATATTTTAAATTCTCATACTGCACCTGATCCTTTGCGTTAAAAAGCTTTATAAAATCGTTATTGCTTATATATGAGGAATACAGATAATAGTCTACTCGTTTCATGTCATTATCCAAAGCATCCATATAGACATCCGTCACATTCTGCAGGGAGATCTGGATATTCTGTTCAACTCCCTTAATATTCCTCAGCGCGATCCAGCCGAACAGCAGATTCGTCGGCAGGATAAAAACAATAATAACCGTCAGTAATTTAAATGTCAGATGCCTTACATTTCTTTTATTGTTGATACCTGTCATTTCTTTCATTCTATTTCCTTCCACAACAGACCCTTCTCTTCTTTCGATTATATCACTATTCATCAAAGAATTTACAGAATCCTGTGCACATATTTTCCCGGTGCAAAAATAGAAAGAACACTTTCCCTGTATGCGTTTCGGTTTTTACCTGGCGCTTTACTGCGAGTAAGTGTTCTTCCGTTACCGTTCCCGGTGACAATGATTCTCAATCTTTCTGATCAGATATCTCCCCACATCATGCAGATATTTTGCTGCTGTCATAAGGAAATGATCATCGTAAGCCTGATAAAGATTTAAAACCTCAAGGGTAAGATCTCCCTGGTATCCTGTTTCCGCTAACGCCTCTGTACATGAATCCCAGTTGATACATCCCATTCCCGGAACCAGATGATCATCCTTCCTAAAACGGTTATCGTTGACGTGAAGCGCATGAACCCGTTGTCCCATCTTGCGAAGCATTTCCCCTGTATCGTAATGGGAAAATGCACAATGTCCGGTATCAATGCAGCAGATAAATTCCGGTGCGCTAAGTTCTGTTAAAAAGGCTATAT
>CAZNXL010000138.1:0-5102 GCA_964577075.1 uncultured Dorea sp.
GTTTTCACGTACTTGCAGATGATAGCCGGTCAAGGACATATATCCGAGATTGGCTTTTTTTTGGTTTGTATGTGCTTGATTTAGCACTAACGCTTCAGATTCCGCCTCACGGCGGACAGAAAAGGATCATCTCTTTACATTTACAGATTCTCTGAATCCAGGATGATCGTAAATGGCCCATCATTTACAAGGCTGACCTTCATATCCGCCCCAAACTGTCCTCTCTTCACTACTTTTACCTTTTCCTTACATTTTTCGATAATGTATTCATACATATCTGATGCCATGTCCGATGCACCTGCTTCGATGAAGCTTGGGCGATTTCCTTTCTTACAGTTGGCATATAATGTAAACTGAGAGATTAGAAGAAGTTCCCCGCCTACACTGTCCAGTGACAGGTTTGTCTTTCCATTCTCGTCTTCAAAGATACGAAGACCGAGCATCTTCTTTACCATCTTATCGGCGATCTCCTTTGTATCGGAATCACTGACACCAATCAGCACCATGAATCCTTTTCCGATCTTTCCCAACGTCTCACCGTCCGCCTTTACTTCGCTCTCTGATACTCTCTGAATTACAAATCTCATATTATCTTTCCTCTCTCTTATTATATTTTTACTCTTACATTTCTTTTACGACTTCGGCTCTATGCTGTCTCTGCCTTCTTACCCGCTTTTTTCTCCGGGATCTGTGCAAGTATGATTGCCGTGAACATCAGCGCGCACCCTATTGCGTCGCGTCCAGACAGATGCTGTTTTAATACTGCCCATCCTGCCAGCACGGAAAAACAGGATTCTAAGCTTAAAATTAAGGATGCAATTGCCGGATTCACATCTTTCTGGCCTACAATCTGTAATGTATATGCCACTCCGCTCGAGAGTATTCCGGCGTATAGAACAGGCGCCCAGCTTCTTAAGATCAGGTCAGGTTTTGGCGTCTCGAATATCAGCATTGGCGCTATAGACAACACACCGCAGACAAAGAATTGGATACATGACATCTTGACACCGTCTACTTTTGGCGAAAAATAATCAATAACAATAATATGAAGGGAAAATACAAATGCACATATGAAGATCAATACGTCTCCCTTTCCGATCGTAAACTTTTCTGTGATACACAAAAAGTATAATCCCACTACCGCAAAGACTACAGCCACCCAGACTTTCCATCCGATTTTCTTATGGAGGAAAATTCCCCAAATCGGCACGATCACGATATAACATGCTGTTATGAATCCGGCTTTTCCTACGGAAGTATATTGAATCCCTGTCTGCTGTAGGCTTCCTGCTGTAAATAATACGATCCCGCAGGAGATTCCTCCTATAATAAGATCTTTTCTTTCATTTTTCTTATCAGGATTCCGTACACTTTGATCCTGTTCTTTCGCATTCATTTTCCCGAAAAACCAGATACACGGAAGCAATGCTGCGCATCCGACAAAACTCCTTACTCCGTTAAAAGTAAAGGGCCCCAGACAATCCATTCCTACACTCTGGGCTACAAAAGCTGTCCCCCATATAAATGCAGCCAGCATAAGCATCATCGCATTCTTCCGTCTCATTGTTATCACCTCTTCTGATTGTAAATGTCCCGCTTAATTATTGTTTAAGTTTTTTTTACACATACTCAAGCAGTATATCATATTTTTATCTGCTGTGGTACAATATTTGTACAACAATTCAGAATAAAACACAAGAAATACCGTATAATAACCCAATATAACTACATAATAAATGCATAAATTAATCTTATGCACAGTATTCTTTCAGAGGTCATTATGAAAAAATATATTCGCTTTCTTTTTGTCTGCGGCATCATCATGCTCCTCAGTGAGATTTGGAAACAATGGTGTCTGACTTTTTTATTAAATAATGGTGCATATAACTGGTGGTATTTTCCCTTTCAGCTATGCAGTATCCCCATGTATATCTGTCTTCTCATCCCCTGGGTAAGTGACCGTATGCAGCGGATACTTCTGACCTTTCTTATGACTTTTTCTCTTCTTGGCGGTATCTTCACGTTTTTTGACACGAGCGGTCTGCATTATCCTTATCCCCCGCTGACGGTACATTCTTTCTTCTGGCATATTCTTCTTATTATGATCGGGGTATCTGCCGGAATTATGAAAAGCAAATATACCAGAAACACTGCCGGAGAATTCCTGTGCAGCGCCTTTTGCTATTTGTCTTGCTGTCTCATAGCAACAGTACTCAATATTATATTTCGCCCATATGGAGATATCGATATGTTTTACATCAGTCCTTACTACGTGATGAATCAGAAAGTATTCGCACAGATTGCCGAAAAGCTTGGGAATACTGCGGGGATCCTCATCTATATTCTTGCCATACTTTTCGGCGCATCACTACTGCATTTATTCTGGCATTACTTTGAAAATAGAATTTATGAAAATTAACATTGAAACCGGGAGTGATTTCGGCGATAATGATAAATAGAAGAGGAGGCAGCCGTTATGACAGAACGCATTTGAAAATATCCTGGATTTATCTATAAGATTAATGGAAAGTATTATTACCTGGGAAAATGGATCTGCAAAGAATGTACTGACACACAGGCCACGGATTCCGTGTTTATGTATCATATGAGCAGATCAGAAAGTGAAGACAAAGAAACGAATCTGTATTTTCAGAGAATTCGCGCTTTCAGTGATTTTGCGCTGGAAGTTCCCTATAATCCTGCGCTGATCAAAGAAAACCTGAACTCACTGGTATCTGCTCTCTCAGGCGCCGAAGCTCAGGCTCTTGAACAACAACTTCATATTTTTGAAGAAGATTATGAGAAGTACTGCGGCGAAAAACTTCCTTAAAGCCGCTCCCCTTCCCTTACTTTTCTTCTTCTCTGACCAGATAATGTGTCACTATGGAACCAACGGAATTTCCCGCTACTACACAGAGAAATTTTCCGATATTGGCAAGACTTAAATGAATGACCAGATAAGGAAAATCCGCAATACAGTGCTCATATCCTGATAAGATGAAGACCATAATGCAAAAAACAGTGATCACCGTATTCTTACAGTAGACTGCAACAAACATCAGCACACCGCAAAAACATCCGAATATAAACATGGACAAAAAGCTATTGGAAAACTTATTTTCAGATGCGGCCAATAGCTTTTCCATTACCTCGTTTCTCTGCGAGGCAATAAGAAGCGTCGGGACAAGAACCCCAAAAAGATTCCCAATCAGCATAACCCCAAGATCCCTTGCCGGTATCGTTCTGACATATCCGATCTTCCCCGTATACAGCTTGAGAGAGCACTGTATGATCGTCAGAAGTGCCAGACTGAATAACATCGCTCCGGCATAACGATTTTCCGATACTGTATTAATAACCACTCCTATCCCCACCAGTATGCCACTTAAGACAGACTGCCTGATCATCGTCCTCATACCTTTTCACCTCTACCTTTTTCCTCTGTTTTTCAACTCTATGATCTTATCAAGCAGATGCGATGCCAGCTCTTCCTTCCCCATGATCGGAAGCTCAGCAACCGTATCTTTTGTAATAAGAGTCACGATATTCGTATCTGTTCCGAATCCTGCCCCCTGAACCTTCAGATTATTCGCCACGATCATATCAAGATTCTTCTTCTCCAACTTCTTTTTGGAATTTTCTATCATATTCTCCGTTTCCATAGAAAATCCGCACAAAAACTGTCCTTCTCTTTTGTGCTCCCCAAGATATTTTAATATATCGTCTGTCCGCTCTAACTCGATAGACATACTGTCGCCGGACTTTTTCACTTTCTCCGAAGCGACACTGCGGGGCCGGTAATCCGCCACAGCGGCCGCCTTAATGATGATATCCATATCATTGCTCTCAGAGATCACCGCCTCACACATATCTTTCGCAGAGACAACCGGAACTGTCTTTACAAACATAGGCGGTCTGATGGCTGTCTTGCCTGTCACCAGCGTAACGTCCGCCCCGCGGAGCATACACACTCTGGCAATACTGTAACCCATCTTCCCCGAAGAGTGGTTCGTAATATAGCGCACCGGATCAACCGCCTCCCGGGTCGGTCCAGCTGTGACCATAACCTTCATGCCTTCCATATCCTTCGGAAATGCAAGATATCTGTAAATATATTCTATCAATGTCTCCGGTTCCGGCATCTTCCCCGCTCCGGTATCTCCGCAGGCAAGGTACCCGCTTGCGGGCTCGATCACTTCCATTCCATACTTCATGAGAAGCTTCATATTGTCCTGTGTCACCGGATTCTCATACATAGCTGTGTTCATGGCAGGCGCGATCAGCTTCGGACATCGGCACGCAAGTACTGTCGTCGTAAGCATATCATCTGCAATGCCGTGTGCAAGCTTTGCGATTACATTGGCAGTGGCAGGCGCGATCATGACGATATCCGCTTTCTTCGCCAGCGCAATATGCTCTACCTGAAATTCAAAATTTCTGTCAAATGTGTCAGAAACGCATTTGTGCCCCGTAAGTGACTCAAATGTGATCGGATGAATAAAGTTCTTCGCATTCTCGGTCATAAGAACGCGAACCTCTGCCCCCGCTTTCACAAGCATACTGGCCAGAGATGCGCTTTTATATGCTGCAATTCCTCCCGTAACTCCAAGGAGAACCGTCTTACCTTTTAACATAATCCTGTCCCTCTTCCGCTCTTTTAACATGATTTGCAGGTATCTCGACCTGTATCGGATACTATTATTTATTATATTGTGAAATACTTTTGATTGCAACCAAAGATTATGTATCGTATGTATCGTTTGTGGCTGATCGTGCTGATTTTATGCTTGTTGCACTTCCATATGGGTGTTATAATACCTTCGTAATTGTATTGTATCCTGCCAGGCAGGAATGATAACAAGCAGGAGGAATTGAATAATGAAAGCACAAAAACATGACACTCGCTGGATGGTCAGCGTTGCACTTATGGCAGCTGTCGTAATCGTACTTGCGAATACACCGCTTGGTATGATTCAGCTTCCGGTCATTAAGGCGACAACTGTTCATATCCCGGTCATTATCGGAGCAATCTTACTTGGTCCGTCAGCCGGAGCGATCCTCGGAGGGGTATTCGGGATCTGCTCACTGATCAGTAACACGAT
>CAZNXL010000138.1:5112-5728 GCA_964577075.1 uncultured Dorea sp.
CCCACACTCTTATCCTTTGCCTTTTCACCATTTATGAGTACAACCGGAATCCCGGGCGCACTGAAGGCAATCTGGATCTCCGTGGGGTGCCGGATCTTAATCGGCGTTGCCGCAGGATGGTTATGGATCGCACTTGAAAAACTGAAAGTGAATCAGCTCATCGCACTTCCTGTCGTTGGATTTGCCGGCTCTATGGTAAACACGATCACCGTTATGGGAAGTATCTATATCTTATTTGCCAGCCAGTATGCCGAGGCAAGGGAAGTTGCTGTTACCGCCGTGTGGGGGCTGATCATGGGAACAGTTACCGCATCAGGCATTCCGGAAGCGATTGCCGCCGCGATATTGGTCCTCGCTCTTGGAAAGGTATTGCTTCAGGTATTTAAAAGAATGTATACAGGCTCAGTCAATATGCGGGCAACAAAATAGCAAAAAACAGCATTTCATATTTTTAGCTTAGCTGGAAAAAGCCAATTCGCGGGTATTTACTTCCAGTTTCGTAAAACACAGGTCGGTATCAATAATCGCATAGAGGGAATGAAAGCGAAGTTTTTCATGAAAATGCGGCAAAATAAGAAAAAAACTTAAAAGCACGATTTCCATACTTTTAAGTCCT
>CAZNXL010000139.1:0-5697 GCA_964577075.1 uncultured Dorea sp.
TACCAGCTTGCGAAGAGAATCAAGATTATATGCTTCTATATTCATTCAAGTTTTCTCCTCTTCCGTTTTTGCTTTAGATAAAATTGCAAGATGACTCGTCCAACTAAGTTGTGTCACAATTAAGTTTATTCTTACATATCCGCAATTGGCCTAAATTCAGCAGTTAATGGCGTTTATATTTCTTCATCTTCACTCTGTTCCGGAAATACCCTGTTATTATATGCTGCTCTAAATGCCTGAGCCTGCTTTACATAAATATTCGCCAATCTGTCTCTTATTAGAATTAACAATTTTTTTCTTGTTTCATCCTCTTCTTTTGTTATCGCCTCCCCCAGTTTTCCCCACACAATCTCCAGATGTTCCACTAACCATGCCAGATTATGTATCGGCCGATACAATTTCAGCCGTTTGATCATCTCTCTCCCTTTCTCATCGTCTGAATCAATACCACCATATTCGTTTCGGTAAAATATTTCATTATAATCCGTTGTCACCGGATTATAAAATAATTCATTGACTATGTCATCATTATGTAAAAAATCACCCTGATACTTATCTCCTTTGGAAAGATTACACTTTGGACAAGACCACATTAAATTATCATAATCTGTCCAAAGTGAATCCTTCTTCCCTTTAAACTCCTTATGAGGGATGAAATGATCCACATGATAAGGAGATGTAATCAGTCTCCGTGGCATATTACAATAGCAACAGCGGTCATGAAAATCTTTTTCCAAATATGGCCGATAACCGGAAGGTTTGCTATATGTTCTGTCGCAGGTTCTCTTTATCTCGTGCTCTTTAAAATTCGCATACTTCATTCGTTTCCCAGCAGCTCCTCGTATTTTTTCAGATCATCCAACACCGCCTTCAGTTCTCCCAAATCAAAGCTGGTATCAAATGTCGTCTGATTCATTTTTTTGTATCCATTCAGGCGGGTTTCCAATTCCATCACATGGCGCAGCGTCTCTTCACTCGTACTGTTTTGATCCAGTTTCTGCAATTCCGCCTCTAATTCTGCCTCCAATCTCTTCCTGTTTCCAACATAACGCTCCATATTCAGGAAAATATTATCTACCATTGCCTGAGATTCTGATGAGGCTACTTTCAAAAAAAATTCCTTTGCATATACCTTATCTGCATCCGTGTATGATGACTTTCTTCCCTCATCTGGCGCATGCGTCAGAATCACCATAGGAAATTCCGGAGCCTCATCGTGTACAAACTCGACGATTTCCCACCCCTCAATCACTTCCGCAGTTGTATCCAATTTAAAATCTACAATTAATGCCTGGATTTCTCCCTCTGTCACATCATCTATGATTTCTCCCAGAATTTGATCTTTCGTCCGATCTAACAATTCATATTCTTTAAACTGAACAAAGCTTTTGTCGCTGCAGGACTCCCATATAACCACCTGTATATCTGCCCGGTCTGACGGAACATCATCCACTATTCCAATTCGATACATTATTAGCTCCTTTCTTTTTTCCATGAAATGCATATCCCAAACCCATCTGTCTTCTCCGCCATTACATGCACTGTACTGTCATATCTCTCGACAGCTTCTTTTACGGCCCACAATCCCAGGCCTGTCCCTTCCTCTCCCTTCGATGATTCCCCTATCTCAAATATTATATCCGGATTCCCTTTGTATTTATCACTGAGTGAAGGTCCGTTATTTTCCAGATACAAATAAATATACTCCTTGTCTTCTTCAAACCTCACCAGCACCTGCCGACGAGGATTATGCCCCTGCTCAAAGAACCACGCCGCGTTCAACAGCACGTTATTCAGGATAATATACATATCCACCATAGCGATTGGATATATATATTCCAAGGCTTCCTCTTCAAAGATCGAGGGTTCTATCGCAATATGCTTTTCCTCCAGCAATGGTTCCCATTTTTTCAGTATGTGGCAAACTATCTTCCTCATACCTTGTTTTTCCCGTTTCAAGTTCTTCTTTCTCAAGCCCTCCATGATTACATCTAAAAAAGAGGCTACCAAATCATCCCCCTTTTCCATAACATCCAATCTGTCATAGGGATTATAAGCCGACAGACCAGTGTATGGTTTGCCGCCCATAACGTATTGCACTCGGCTGCGCAACTGAGATGCCTGTACATGAAACTTGGTATTAATCGCATTGAATTCATGGAAAAAAGTATTGATCACAATTCCAGAAGAGCTAAGCATCTGCAGGATTTGCTTACTTTTTATCTCCTTTGCTTCCTTCTGCATCATCTCATATACTGTATCCAGCATTTCATCTTCAGTAGGTTTATCCTCCTGCTCCTCTTCAGCATCCTTGTTTTCCTGCATTGATTTCTGACTGTCCTGCTCATGTGCCTCCTGATTCTGCTTTTTTCTGTTTTGCTCCTCCCATTCCTTCTTTTCTGCTGCCCTGGCAGCAGCTTCCTTCACCCGTTCAATGTATGATTTCTCTTCCGATATAATTTCCTTTTTCCACTTTGCATATTCACGATAAATATACTGGCGATCGTATTCGAAAATTTTCAGGCATTCCTGCAGTAGACTAACAAATATGTAGTACGTCTCATTCAGAACCATCCCTTCACGATTCGCTGTATCAGTCAAATTCGGATTCGTCTCACGTCCAATCTTCACCATTCCAATCATCTGGTACGGTTGTACACGCCAGGCGCCACTCCCATGAGATACGGCCGCAGGGCTTCTCTGCGCTCTGTCTCCCATCCCCAGCCAGTCTGACAGTGTACCCTCATCTCCATAGGGGCGCACTTTAAAACTGTCACGATACAACTTGACCCCCGAAAACTGCGTGATCAGTTTTCTGCGCTTATTTACGGCCACATGTTTCATAATTTCATATTCATTGTTATCCCTTCTAAGGAAATACAATTCTGCCTCAAAAGCACCTACTTTACGTATTTTGTCCAGACTATCCTTTTTCAAGAGATCTGTCACTTCTTTCTCAAACACGATCTCCTGATCATAATCCTCTCTCCTATAGCCATCACTCTGAAAAGCCTTGCGTTCCCAAAATTCAGACAAATTTTTCCGTACAGATACATCTCTCTCAGTAATTGTGACTGTTTTCCGCTTTACATTTACTTCATTGCGCAATAAGCCAATGTGAATCATCCTGTCGCCATCATACCGGACATGAATCCGGTAATCATAATCCTCCTCCGCAATGGCTACTTCTTTCGTACTGAAATTATAGTCAGGATAAAAGCGATTATTAATAATAACCTTAAATTTGTCTACACTGCCAATCGGATTGATACTCTTCAGATTGGTATTCACCCTATCAAAGAGACGCTCTCCCCAGGGTTCCCTGATCGGCGCCAAAATAAACATCGTCCCTGTAGACCAGTCGTGCCCTTTCAGCTTATCAAAATTATTTCCTGACACGGTCCTAACCAATTCCTCATAAGAGATATCTGTCTCATCTATATCCGCTTTAATATCTTTTAGCAGTCTGGCATTCACAAACTGATCCCAATCCATCTGCCATTTTACCATAATGCCCTCTTTATCTGCCCGGGTATACATCACAGACCTTCTGGATAATTTATCCAATGCAAATCGGCCAATCCCTTTTTCACCGGTTCTGACTCGTCCCCTGGCTGAAACAACGTTATATTCCTTATCACTGGTGCCAATGTACATCCATGCAGATTTCACGGTATCGGAATTCATTCCTGAACCGTTATCCGCCACTATAATCTGGTTATGAACGAAAAGAATCCTGCGCAGCTCTTCTTCCTGTGCTTCTGACAGTTCTTCTTTTCTAATCCAGATTTCAGCATCTTCATCATAATATTCTCGCACGCGAGCCATCTCTTCCAGCGTCAGATGATCCACAAACAGGCTGATTGGTGCCTGCTGCGGGATATCAGGGAAGGGAATTGATAAATCAACCCACACACACGTAGCATCCGCATCGTACGCATTTTTAATTAATTCCACCAATGCGCCATCCACATCTGAAATATTTTCCCGTCCAATTAACCGAGCCGCTTTAGCTCCTACCGCAAACTCAATCTGCATCTATATCATTCCTCTTCAAACATATAATCGCATACATCCCTGGGGCTAATGCGATAACTGCCACCACTCGCATTAATTCCTATATCTTTAATATAAGAAAAAAAATCAGCACTCTCAAGAATTTTTTCCGCCTGCTGCAATGTATAGCCTTCTTTCGGTACCACATACATCCCTGAATAGGGCACTGTCTCCTTCTCCAGACGATAATATCTCACCTGATTCGTAATCAGCGTAGACAAAAGCAATTTCGGCTGATCAATGTGTGCCAGCGCCTGGGATCGACCATACTCATACCATTTACTATTCTGATCACAATTTCTGTTTTGCAGTTTTTCTCTGTATCTTTCGAGATATGTACATACACCTGGAAATCTCTGTTCAAATTCCGTCTGTTCGTATCTCATCAAGCAACCCTTTTCATCATACCAATACGGAAATATAATATACTGCGTTTCCTTACGTTGTTTGCTTTTCGGGCTCGCTGCAGATCTGATCACCTCATGCTCGAGAATAATCCCGCCTGTTTCAAAATCTCCATTTCCATTTTTCCTGACATTTCTTAGAACATATGCTTCATTCAGCAGTGTCGCAACAGGCGCAGAAATCTGAAAGCAATCCCCCATTCTTCTGGGAATTTGCAACCGCTCTCTCTCCGTAAAGAAAAACCATTTTCCCTGTAAATCAGCTTTTTGCATCTGCATACTTCTATTATTCTGAACGTCACGATATCGGAATGTTTTATTTTGTATGCCTTTCTCGCAAAATATCACAGCTGATGAGGTCAAATACTCATTAAAAAGTTTTTTTGTAGTATAGTCTTCCACTTCTACCAAATACGGCAAAATATATTTTCTCAGAGCATCCGAATATCGGTTTTTGAAAAAATTATTAGGAATCAAGTAAATCATCTTTCCATTTGTTGCCAGGGATCGAATCGCTGCTTCCGTAAAAGCATAATAATAATCTGCTTTTCCGACCGCACAAGTTTCAAATCTCTGCCTGATTTGTGTTCTCTCTTCCGGTTTCAAATTATAATATGTAATATACGGTGGATTGCCTACAACATATTGATAAATCGGTTCCAATTTCAACACCAGCGCATCCTCTTGTCGGATATTCCAATTAACATTTGTTATACCAAATTCTCCTGCTGCTACATCCAGATTAACAAGGCACTTTTTTACAACGCTCTCTTCCTTCTCTATTCCATGTATATCCCGCACAAGCCCCTCACGAATCTCGGCATCCGTCATCTCCTGCTGTTTAGCATCCGCTATATATCTTCTGACAATCTCGCACAAAAAATTCCCTTCTCCGCACGAATTTTCCAACACTTTCTGTCCATACAAACTGTGTGTATATCCAATCTTATCCAGCATATGGCTAACCATTTCTATTGGCGTCGGTACTTTACATGTTTTCTCACCCATACGATTTGCCATCCTTTGTTCTGTTTTTTATAAAACCATCTTACCATAGACAGGTGCTTTTTGTCATCTAAAAACCTTTCCGTTTTGGGTTCCTCAAATTGCAATTCAACCAGCCTATTGAGAAGCACTTCTCTATGCAATGGCTGGCTAAACTGTCTGTAATCGTCTCAAATTGGCAAACTCTCCCGCACGCACAGCGCCCCATACCCCACCTGATTATTCGGATATG
>CAZNXL010000140.1:0-5674 GCA_964577075.1 uncultured Dorea sp.
GCGAGAAAATCGTCTGGTAACTGAGAAGTTTTCACTCTGCTCAACAAGCATGCAATAGGATTAAGATCAACACCTACGGAATTCAACCCATTCTTTTGAGCTGCAACAAGAGTGGTCCCGCTTCCACAGAAGGGATCAAATACCAAACTTCTTTTCCCTTTCATCAACTCTTTTATCAAAGTATCCGGTATTTCGGAAATAAACCTCGCAGGATATGGATGTATTTGTGCTATTGCTTCTGTCGCAGTATCCGCGAAGTCCCAATCATATGATGAAAGTTTTTTATAACTATCATCATAAACTATAACTTCTGACATTTAATTATCACCCTTCGTGTCTATGTATAGCATTTAACGCTATTAGTTTGATTATTATTTTTTCGCCGGTTCATCTATCGTTTCAAGTATATCTTCGATATGGCAATCCAGTGCTTCACATATTTTCAAAAGCACACCCGTTGTTATATTGCCGCCCTTCCCCAGCTTGGCAATAGAGGCGGCACTGATTCCGGCAGCATCCTTTAATTCCATCTTACTCATTTCTTTATCAATAAGCAGTTTCCACAGTTTGTTGTAGCTGATACGCATCTCACTTTCCTCCTTTTTTGATACCCATCATCATATTGTAATGTTGCTCCTGATGCATGTGTTCGAATATCATCCGGAAGGTCTCCCGGTACAACTCCACATCCATTCCATCATCAACATAGTGCAGACCATCATTTACTCCGTAGGATGTAGCATCAATGTAGGAAAGCATCGTGGACGCCATATCGTACCTGGTATTATCTTCATTGCCGAATTCATCATGTGTGAAGGCATCCTTGTTGTCCTCAAGTATAATCTTCCTGAGATTGCTGCCCTCATATCCACAGAGCTGGAGGAAATAGTACTCCAGGATTCTTCTGATGGCGTTCATAAGCGGCACCGCAGATGAAACCTCTTTGTATTCCTCCCAGAGTGCGGCATATGAATTTTTGACAGGATTCACATTGATTCGCTCAGTCGGCTCATCCGGATTCTGCTTGTCACAGAGTCTTACAGTCGAGTGGTTGTCTATCTTCCTAACCAGATAAAAGGAAACGAATTCATACCGGTCAGCATGCGGATATGTCACCTCTCGATGGAAGTAGGCATTATGCGTAAGTATAAAAATCTGCTTAATGAAATTGCCCTTCATCACAGCGTCCCGGTTATCGGCATTATTACGGCAGACTTCGACCATCTTGCGAATCTGCTCCCCGACAATGAAGAGCGTACTGCTGTCCATGCTGGATACCGGATCGTCTATCACCACTATCTTCTCTCTCGGATCCTCTGTAGTCCCTTCATTGCCGAACACCTTCTGCAGGAAATAAAGGAAAGCAATGAAATTCTTTTCGCCTTCACTCAGGTCTTCAGCGACCTTACCAGTACTGGTCCGGACAACCTCGTAATTGATCGGCTTGCCGCTGTCATCCACCCGTGCGGGATCGAGGTGCGGTCTTAATTCAAACCCCAGGAAATTAGCATCCCTGAGCATGTCATTAATCTTTTTCATGGCAATGCTCGTGTCTTTTGCGCTACCCTTTTTCCCTCTGAGCTGATCCTTAAACTGCATGGTCAACTCTGTCTGTGCTTTGATAATTTCCTTCTGGGTTTCAATCGAATCCAGAATAATCTTACGACTCTGGTCATGCGTCTTGAAATCCCGGATAAGCTCACTTGCCATATGGCAGAAAAGCTCCTCGCGAAGAACAGTTATTTTCCCTGTCTTGGCATTAAAGGCATCATTATTAGCACGGATCATTTTATTGATCTCTGTAATCATTTCGGAAATATCATCCAGGATTGATGACACCTCCACCAGAGCGACCTTCTTTGCTGGTTCCTCAAGCTTGGACTTAATTGCCTCTATATTCTCGGATATTGCTGATTTTAAGACCGCTAGCTTTTCCCTGTACAACTTTTCGTTGGCACCGGGATAAACTTCCTCCGGTAGCTTGCTTATGTGCACAAAGAGCGTATTGGCTCTGTTTCTGTATTCATTAAGAAAGACGTTTACTTTCCCGAGATTTTTTTCATACTGATCATCAAAGCTTTCCAGAAATTTCTGTTCAAAATCCCGCTGCAATTCACGGGTGCAATATGGACATCGGCCTTCGGAATTACCATGAAAAGTTTCATGTGCCTGACGCATCCACTGTGTTGCTCCAATCCTGTCCAGAAACTGCGCCATCTCTGTCTGGGAAGTATTTACAATGACCGTTCCAAGAATATCCTCGCCCTCAATACTGTCCAGCACCATAGTATCCTGAATGGTAGGAAATTCCTGATATTCCTTCGCATCGCTGCCGTATATTGCGTCATATTGCATCTTCATTTCTGTCAGAGGCTGTGTGGCCTGCTTGTTCACATGCCGCCTTACTTCCGGTATCAGAGACTTGGACGAATTATACCGGCTCGGTATCAGTTTGCTAAACTCATCTCTCAGCTTCTTCAATGCCGTATACTGATTCCTCATTGACCTGTCATCAAGATCTGTCAGCTTGCCTTCTGCTTCTCCCTTTGCAGTTTCCGCTGCAGCTTTTTTCTTTCTTGACTCTGTCAGCTGGCCGTTGAGTCGGTCTATCTCATCCTGAAGGTCGGTGTTGATCTCGTCAAATGTGAAAATTCCCTTCAGCTCATGATAACTGCGCATATTGTCATTGATAAAGTCCTGGTTATAAACGAGCGTGATGTAATCCTCAGGGCTCTTACCGTCAGTATATATGACGCCGGTTCCTGACTTTATCGCTTTTGCAATCGTGGACTTTCCCGTACCGTTATTTCCGAAGAAGAAATTGACATAAGTAGGCGTAAAGAAGACATTGCTTCCCTTAAACGTGGCATCGTCCAGCTCTATTTTTATTATTTCACTTAGTAATTTATCTGCCATGCTGCCTCCAGTTATAACGGTGCAGGCATATTCGGAATGCCCGCTTCTTCAAAAGCCTCAAAAAGCTTTACCTTGTGCACCGACCAGGCAATGTGGTTTAAATCTGTGATAGCACAATCCATATCCAGATCAAAATATACTGCATTTCTTTTGCTGCACATCTTAATCTGAAAGAATGGAGCTATCGGTTTAAATGCTATTTTTATCTGCTTTCCGGATTTTCTGATCCTTGTAATATAAGCGTATATCGCCATCTGCTTCGGATCTGTTATGCCATGCATATCAGTATTCTCCTGGCAGATTATTGCAGGTATTCTTTTCAGTTCTTCCTTTCCTTCGTCTGTTAAAGCAGAACATCTTTCATAGATTTCCGGCGGTACCAGACTCTCGCATAAAGCTCTATTAGTCGAGACTGTAACTACATCATTTTCGAACACATCCTCTTCGCAAGTCACAATCAGCTGATAATATTCCCTGCTGAATGACTGTATCGCCATTGCCCTTGCTGCATCTCCGCCTCCGGACTTCTCGGGAAAGTTGTAGTTAATATTTACCGTACCGCCCTGCTGGTTTGTAACATGGACATTAGTATCGCCTGTCTGTGATACGTCCGCCGGAGCAGGGCTATATTTATTAGCTGGAACCATTTCTCCGCTCATTTTTCCCACCTCCAAAATCAACAATATAAAGTAAAGGGCTCCAACCAGAAACGGCTCAAGTTCGTAATCACCGGTCTTCTTCATAGTCGCCTTGTCCATGCAGGAACCATCGTCCAAAATGTAAAGACTATCTGAATCCTTTATACCTTTATCGAACTCTATGACCTCCAGCAATGCGCGGACAAGCCATTCCTTCATGGCCGGATTGATATGCCACCTGCAGAATTCCTGCATCCTTCCAAGTGCCTCGGCATATTGATTTTTTACAGTACTCTCGTAAGCGCTGATAATACTCTCATCGTTGAAGGGAGCATTCACTGTTCCCTCGCTCTTGCACTCCCTGTAATTGGAAGTGTCCTTCTCGGATCCGTACGACCTGCTTCCCGTAAATGTATATACAAGGTCTGACATCACGTCAGGTGCCTTATGTTCATCTTTAATTCCTTCTCTATGATCTCTGGCGGAGCCATCAGGGTAGGTCGCTTTCATAAGCATAAAGAACAGAACCCCGCCGCAAAGAAATGTAAATTTCTGTTCGGACATTCCCGCCTCCTGAAAAAAAGGTAACTCAAAGTAACTCAAATCAACTCAATTAGCGAATATCCGCGTTTTAACGTTGTTGACAGAAACCCGGGCAAGGATACGTTGGACTTATAAGATCAAGTGCGATTGATCTTATGACTGTCACACAGCGATAGATAACGGCTCGTTTATTATACCACAAAAGAAACGAAATTTCTACCCGCTTTGTGAAATCGGAATAAGTTTTTGGCGAATTATTTCTGCGAAAATAGATTTGAATCGCTTTTAACAGGTTCCAAAGCCCGCCGGACGGTGAGTCGACCCTGATCAAGCCGACGCCTGAAAGCCGGATGGCGGGTGTAACTCGTAAACCTTTCAACGACATCCCTCTTCGTGAGGATGAGGTGCTGGCACCGCTCGTGATTGATGGCGACTTCAGGGACTACCTGAAAACCTTAGGTCTCAACTGGGATAATGCGGAGACCTGGCATTTTCCGAGATGTGGGGAGGGTGTACCTGTATGCTTCTTCCCGGTCAAAAAGGAAGAGTTTGAGCAGTCCATATCGCTCTTTAACGATCAGGTAAGCCGCTACCTTAAGCGTTTCCAGAAGTCAGAGGAGGATGAGACGCTTTCACTTGAAGCCTTTCACGAGGCTATCGATGACGATGACAGCGCAGGCTTCGATCCTACCGGCACCACCGAGCATGAGGACAATTTCATGCTGGAGCTGGCATTCAAACTTCTGGTTGAAGAACTGAACAAGCAGGATCCGGACTACGGGCGCGTCATCACCATGTTACGCGACGGCTGTTTTCTTTTGCCGGAGGGCATTAACATTTTTGTTACTCGACCTATGCCCTTAACAATTTTGTCAACACATCCCTTAACCTTTAACATTCCTGTCAACACGACCTATCCCCCCTCGACCACTTCGGACGGAAAATAAAAGGAAAATAAAAGTAGGCAAAAAACAAGTCGTGACGGATATCCGCAGCTTTTTAATGTTAAGAGCAAATCTCCGAAACGCCTTGTTTTATAAGGTTTTCCGTGTCCGTTATGTGTTTTTCCTCTACATCAATACTATCGTCATAACATGTTCATCATTGTCCAAACTTAAACTCATATTTTCCTCAATGATTGGAAGTTTGAATTTAATGGATTTCAGCCACTGGCCATTGGGCTGACGTTCCTCGAAAATCTGTATTTCGGAGATCAGCTTTTCCATGAGCTGCCGCCGTTCCGGCTCGTTCATAACGGAATACAGCTTGTCAAAATAAATCAGCACCTTGTAGATATTGTCACCAGTCAGCTTTTCCGCTTCGATTGACAGCTTCTTTGCTCTGGCAGCGATGAGCAGGGACTCTGTATCTTCAATCTTATCATACATCTTGTAAAGGCGATCATCAAGGTCGACCTTACGCCGGACATAGTGCCGGTCTTCCAGGTCAGAGAATCAATTTCCTCGGCCAGCTTTGATTTCACAGAGTAGAACTGGCCAAGCTGCTTCTCATAATTGGCAATCTCCTGATCGATAGTGGCGGTGTCTACCTTCATATTGATTTTTTCCTGCATCATC
>CAZNXL010000141.1:0-5668 GCA_964577075.1 uncultured Dorea sp.
ATCCGGATATTTATCGCGGATCAGCATGGCATGCTTTGCCGTGTACATACAGCAGATCTTAGAACAGTAGCTCTTCCCTCTGTGATCTGAACATCTGGAGCCTACACACTGCACAAATACCATCTTCTTCGGCGGCTTGTGGTCGGACATGCGCTCAAGATGTCCCTTTGTAGGACCTGCGGCATTCATGATACGCTCAAGCTCTAAGGATGTGATGACATCCGGACTCTGGTTATACGCATACTCGTCGTATTGATCAAGCCTGATCACATCAAACCCGGTGGCAACTACGATCGCTCCGTATTTCTGTGTAATGATCTCATCCTTCTGTGTATAGTCGATGGCTCCTGCCTGACATACTTTCGAACAGATCCCGCATTTTCCGGTCCTGAATTTCAGACAGCTCTCCCTGTCGATCACCGGCACATTCGGGATCGCCTGTGCGAACGGCGTGTAGATCGCGCTTCTGTGATTAAGTCCTCTGTTGAATTCGCTCGGCGCCTTTTTGGACGGACATTTTTCCTGACATACTCCGCATCCGGTACATTTATTCATGTCAACGCTTCTTGCTTTTTTGCGGATGTCAACGGTAAAATCTCCTACGAAGCCGCTCACTTTTTCTACCTCACTATAAGTATGGATCGTAATCTTTTCATGCGCTGCCGCATCTACCATCTTAGGCGTCAGGATGCATGCGGAACAGTCAAGTGTCGGGAATGTCTTATCAAGCTGTGACATCCTTCCTCCGATACTCGGCTCTTTCTCGACGATATCTACTTCATAGCCTGCATCCGCAATATCAAGGGCTGTCTGGATACCTGCGATACCGCCGCCGATGACAAGCGCACGCTTTGTTACGAGGCTTTCGCCCGGCTTGAGGGGCGCGTCTAAGTTTACTTTTGCTACGGCTGCTCTCATGAGGATCACAGCTTTCTTCGTAGCTTCTTTCCTATCTTTATGGATCCACGAACAATGTTCGCGGATATTGGCAACTTCTACCATATACGGGTTAAGGCCTGCTCTCTCCGCCGCCTTACGAAACGTCGTCTCGTGCATACGGGGGGAACAGGAACATACTACAAGTCCTGTCAGCCCTTTCTCTTTGATCGCAGCGTCTATTTTTGCCTGACCGGCTTCGGAACACATATACTGGTAATCTTCCGCATGAACAACTCCCGGCTCAAGCTTTGCCATCTCAACTACTTTTTTCACATCTACAGCAGCTTGAATGTTACTTCCGCAATGACAGACAAATACTCCTACTCTCTGCAATGAGTTCACCTCCAACCTTTTTTTATCTCTTATATCTTCTGAATGCACTTACCAAAAGCTGCTGCGGCAATTTGGGGTCTAAAAGCTCCGGGATCTCATCTGCTGACAGATAATCGTCGCCTCTTTGGCGGACAACCATCTGTCTTGCCGCGTCGATCAGCTTTCCGGGCCTGACATCTCTTGGACATCTCTCTATACATGCGAAGCATGAGAGACATTTCCACAGAGATTCTGACTCCATTAATGCATCAATATTTTCATCTGCAACGTAAGATACAAACTGGTGTGGTTTGATATCCATCTCGTCAAATGCAGGGCAGGTTGCGGAACACTTCCCGCATTTCATACATTTCTGAGGATCTGCACTGCTGATCTCTCTTACCATCTGCGCTTTTTTGTCCTGAGACTTCATCATGCCTGCACCTCCTCTTTGATCCCCAGGGCCTCCGCTAAAAGCTCTGTAAAATAGTACACCGGGATCTGATTCTCACTTGTGCTTGTATTTAGATTGTACAGGCACAGAGGACAGGCTGTGATAAGAGCCGCTGCTCCGAATCCCGCTGCCGAATCCATCACGCGGTCAACCATCTTCTTACTCATCTCTTTCTCCTTCAGTGAGATGTATCCGCCGCAGCATTCGTTGCGGTACGGATAGACTACCGGCTCTGCCCCAAGTGCGCGGATAAAATCTTCCATGACCGTCGGATTCTCCGGATCATCGAATGCGAGTATTCCGCCGGGACGAAGGAGAAGGCATCCGTAATATGCTCCGATCTTTCTCCCGGTCAGCGGATTCACTGCTTTTTTCTTAAGTTCATCGAAGCCGATCCTGTCTCTTATTACTTCCAGATAATGAAGTACCGTTGTCTCGCCTTTATAAGGCTCGTCAAGTTCCATGTAATTGTTTGCTCTTGTCTGGATGTCCTCCACATTCTTCATATCATCATTGACGCGTTTGATCACATGATGACATGCAGAACAGACTGTGATCAGATCCTGACCTTTTTCTTTTGCGTCATTCAGCGCGCGGACAGACGCAAGCTTTGTCGCGATCTCATCTGAGCCCAGCGGATACACACCGCCGCAGCACTGCCAGTTCTCGATCTCTTCAAGCTCAAATCCAAGCGCTTTGGCGCACTCTCTGGCATAGCGGTCAAGGTCTTTTGCCTTTGTCTTCAAAGTACATCCCGGAAAATAACTGTAAACCATACTTACCTCCTGATGCCGCATATTATGCGATCTTTTTTTATAATTGAATCTGTGCGATCACGTTTTTAAGCGCATCTGCACTCGCTTTCAGCTTTGCGACCTCCCCGTCTGTCAGAGGAACAGATATCTTGCCTCTGATACCCTTCGGTCCAACCATCGTCAGCGTACTTAAGCACACATCCTCGATCCCGTATTCCCCGTGCAGCATAGATGATACCGTAGCTGTGGAGTCATATGCCGATGTGAGGATCCCGCAAAGTCTGCATACTGCAACCGACACTGCATAGAAAGTAGCTCCTTTACTGGCAATGATCTTTCCGCCCGATTTCTGAACATACTCAAGCATGGCCGCTTTATCCGGCATCTCTACATTCTTTCCGCGTTTTTTCATGAATTCTGTATACTCTTCGAGACTTGCGCAGGAAATGTTTGTACGCGACCAGGGAATGAAGGACGTATCGCCATGTTCGCCAAATACGTATGCGTGAATGTTCTTCTGTGCAATATCGAAGTGTTCAGCCAATCCGCAGCGCAGTCTTGCCGTATCAAGGATGGTACCGGAACCGATCACCTGATTCTCAGGAAGTCCTGAAATCTTTGTAAATACATAAGTCATAATGTCAACCGGGTTGCTGACGATCACATAGAGCGCGTCCGGCGCTGCCGCTGCGATCTGAGGCGTAATCTCCCTTAAGATATCTACGTTCGTCTGCGTCAATTCAATACGCGTCTGCCCCGGTCTACGGGCAATTCCTGATGTGATAATGACAATATCAGAACCCTTCGCATCCTCATATTCTCCCGCTGTGATAGTGATCGGATCACGGAAACAGGTACCCTGAACGATATCCATAACCTCTCCCTCCACTTTCCCCTTGTTAATGTCGATGATCACAATCTCTGATGCGACGTTCTGAGTAGACAGTGTATACGCGATAGTTGATCCAACACTGCCGGCCCCGATAATAGTAATTTTGCTGCCCATAAAGCGCTCCTTTCTTTTTTGGATTTTAGATTGTCTTTTTTTTAACAATGTTAGATGAAAAAAATGAGGGTTTTCCCCTTACCTGAAGTGATATAACCTCCTGCTTCATCTGTTCCTTCATTATTGCCATTGATATATTACCACATTGTTTATTTTTTAACAAGCATAATTTTTATTTTTTTTGTAAATTTTGAAATTTATAATTTTGAGTTTTGAATTTTCCGGTCTGTGACCGCTTGTCTTTGATCCGGAAATTTGATAACATTAATGTAGAGATGTGCATTAAGCAACTAGAAAGAAAGGAGATTCGTTATGAAAAATTATTTTGACTTAAAAGGTCAGGTTGCTGTTGTAACAGGCTGCTCCACGGGATTAGGAGTACAGATGGCCAATGCGCTTGCCAATCAGGGCGCTTCCATTGTAGCGCTTGCCCGCCGCAAGAATCTGATCGACGAGGTGGCTGCTGAACTTCATGAGAAGTATGATGTAGATGCAATCGGCGTTGCATGCGACATTACGGACACCGGTCGCGTACAGGAAGCGGTGAAAGAAGTCCTCGATCACTTCGGACGTATTGATATTCTGATCAACAACGCTGGCACCGGCGCTGTCGCTAATGCTGAAGATATCACGGATGAACAGTTCTCCAATGAGTTAAATATCGACTTGTTCGGCTCATTCAAGATGGCGCGGGAGGTAGCGAAGCAGACCATGATCCCTGCAGGATACGGACGTATTATCAATATAGCTTCCATGTACGGTCTTGTAGGCAATAAGATCGCTCCCGCCTCTCCTTACCATGCTGCAAAGGGCGGTGTTGTCAACCTGACCCGGGCTCTGGCCTGCGAGTGGGGCGACAAAGGGATTACCGTTAATGCGATCTGTCCGGGCTATTTTGAGACTCCATTAACGAAAGAGACACTGGAAAGCGAATTCTTCCAAAACTATGCCCGTACAATGATTCCTATGGCTCGCTACGGAAAAGAGGGAGAACTGGATACCGCAGCCATCTTTTTAGCTTCTCCTGCCAGCACCTATGTGAATGGTCTGATCCTGCCGGTAGACGGCGGGTACACCAGTCTGTAATAAGAAATCATTAAGGCGTTATATGCAAAAACTGGAGTGCCGGGTGGAACCGGTAACTCCAGTAATTTGCATTTAGAAACTATTACGCATAGACCGTCTCATAGACTGTCCCTTCTTTCATAACGAAATCACATTCTTTTAATGCCAGGGGATCCGTAAGCAAGTCTCTGTGCCATCCTGCGATATCCGCATATTTTCCCGGTTCGATGGTTCCGGTGATATGATCGATCTCCAGAATCTTCGCATTGACTGATGTGGCGGCCTTCAGTATCCGGTACGGATCCATTCCCGCTTTCATCCAGCTTGCGTATTCCACCCAGCAGTCATATACGTTGTATGCAGATACAATATCTGTACCATAACCGAGACGTATCTTGCTGTTGACGATCACTTTCCGCCCCCGTTTTAATTCCACGCTGTATCTTCGTAATTTCTGCTGCATCTCAATGGGTTTTTTCGCAAGATTCTCCTCATCCAGCCAAATAATCTCATTATAAGGCGTCATCGTCGGTACGAGATAAGCCCCATTGTCCTCAAACATTCTCGCCGTCTCCTCATCCATCATTGCGCCATGTTCCGCGCCGTCCAGACCGAACTTTAACAGCTTCTGCATAAGCCCTGGGCTGTATACGTGCGCCGTAACCGTCTTATGACAGTCCCTGGCAGTATCGATGATCGTCTGAAGTTCTGCGTCATTGAGCTGCTGATCCTCCGGTCCATCATTGGGCGTAAAGAATCCTCCGGATAACATGATTTTTATAAAATCCGAGCCGAATTTCGCCTCATTTTGTACTGCCGCCCGAAAAAAATCAGCTCCAGCCCCAATGCATACGCGATTGAGATGCGCGTTAGAAAGAGCCGGATTCTTATACATCCCTCCAAGTGTACTATAATCTGCGTGACCTCCAATTGAGCCAAGGATATGCGCCGCCACAACCATCCTTGCTCCCGGGAAAAATCCCTGTTCAATGGTCCGCTTCGCATCTACAACTCCAAAGTCACGGCAGTTTAAATTCATACAGCGGATACTGGTAAATCCTCTTTTTAAACATTCCTGCGCCGTATGAAGATGCGCCAGCGTATGATAGGCATCGGATTCCCAGTGGGGTAAGGTCG
>CAZNXL010000142.1:0-5654 GCA_964577075.1 uncultured Dorea sp.
TGACGCCCTGCACGCTCCAACTGCCGGAAAGCTTCGTGCAGTGCGTATCTCCGTCTTTCACGCAGATTGTCTGAGCCGTCTGCTCCTTATCAGAAGCGCTTCCCGCCAGATAATCTTCATCTGTGACCGTGATCTGCGCCGCGAACGCATTGTCCCCGGTGAGGTCATAGCCCACGTTCTCCGTCTCCACGACCTTATAAACGCCTTTTTTGTACAGCACCGCCGTCAGGCTTCCGTCCGCGTCCGTCCTGCCGCCATTTGAGAGGAGCGATGTGACATCCTCCCAGCCGCCGTCATCAGAAGCATCCGCCTGATAGAAAAGCTTAAAGGCGGCGTCCTCAATGGCCGAACCGCTTGTCGCGTCATACTTCACAAGCGAAAGCTCTGCCCGGAACGGGGTATTTCCAACCGTCACCTGCTGTCCCGTCGGCTGCGCCGTATTATCATTTGCAGCGCTGTTATCGGAATCCGTCACCGACGGGATTGTAAATGCACCGAGCCTCTCAGAAGAATCCGGGAGCTTCGCCGTGTCATGCGCCTTTGTCTCGATAAAGTAATACTTCCCGCTGCGCAGGCCCTTGCTCAACGGCTCGCAGGTCTCGGCATTTGTAAGCGTCGTTTCTTTTTCAGAGCTCCATGTGCCGTCCGCTCCGATTTTGATGCCTGTTGCAATCAATGTATCTTCTTTTCCATCTGCCCCTTCTTTGTACAGATTAAATACTGTCCCTGGCAGCACGGTATCGTCCTGGATGCTGCCAAGCACCTTCGTGAGCGTCACATGGCCCCGGATCTGTTCGTCCTTCAGGGTCAACGTAACCGTATCTGCCGCAATTGAACCAGACACCACAGCAATCCCGTCGTTTCCTGTAACCGTCACGTTGCCGGTTTTATCCACTTCAAACAGGACATCCTCAGATGCTTTCAGGTAGCCGGACGGAGCCGACACTTCACGCAGGAGATAATTTCCTGCCGGGATCCCTGCGAACACAGCCTTGTTCTCATTCATTTCTACTGTAATTGCATACCCTTCTACCGTTTCCAGAGTACCCGTCTCAACTCCATCCTCACCGCGCTTCCATGTGGCTATTTTCTGGCTTTCGCCGCCGCTTTCATCCGCCTGCGTATAAATCTCAAGCGTTACTCCATTTAAGCTCTCATTCGTCTCCGCGTCCGTCTTGTCAAGTGTCAGATGATTCTTCTCATTCACCACTGAAATCAAAGTATCTGCACCGGCAATTGTTATCTCTTTTGCTTTTTCCGTTCCATCTTTTTGCGAAATCTTACCATCTTTGCCAACTGTGAACGTCACCGATGCCGGGGCAGGCAGATGATAGCCTGACGGCGGGACAGTCTCCGTGAGCGTGTATGTCTTTCCGGCAACCAGAAGTCCGGAAATCTCAATCCATTCCTTGCCGGCATCAGATGTATATATCATTACCTTCTCATCGTCCGAGCCATCCGCCCACACACCGGTCTGCGAAGCATCTGCACGTTTCAGTGTAAATTGTGCTCCGCCAAGCAATTTCGGCGTATCGCTATCGTCCATCTTTTTAATCTTGAGCACAATCGGGTCATTTTTAATCTGGATCTCCGCAACTCCATCCAAAGTACTACCCAATTGGTAATGATCATTGTAGCCCTCTTCAAATACGATCGTCCCGTTTGGACTCACTGTGAATTTCAGCGGCTTCATTGTCCTGGAAATTTGATAACCATCCGGAGGCGTGAGCTCCGTCAGAGTATAAACAAATGTGTTTGCGTTGTCCTCTCCGGTTGTCACCAGCCATTTGCCATCCAAACCGGAAAGATCAAACTTGTCGTTTACAAAAGTGATTGTCTCGGTTTTCTCTACAATTGTCTGGCTGACATCTTTCGCATCCGGATTCAGAAACTCCCCTTCGATTGTAAATTGTTTCCCGTTCAGACGGTCAGCGTTGATTTCAACTCCCTTGTTGTCTGTCTTGATGAGCGATACCTTCACCATACTGTCATACACTGTCAGCGTGCTGCTTCCTTTTTCAAACGACGCAGTATTTTCATCTGAAACGTAAACGATATTGCCGTTGACATCCACCCGAAACGTAAACGGCTGCGCCAGCAGATAACCTGCCGGAGCTTTGGTCTCCTGAACCGTGTAATCTCTGCCCGGAACCAGTTTGCCATCAAGTGCAGACATATCTTTACTGGTGACTTTGATATCATATCTTTCACTCTTACCTGCGAAGATGCCGCTCACAGTGAATTCTGCCTCTCCACGCGCCAATGTGGTAATAACCTCTCCGTTCGGCTTGAGCAGATCCTTTTTCTCAAGCTGTACCGTGATCTTCTTATCGGAAATCGTGAGTACATTCACAGACCCATCATTGCTTGCTTCAGCAGATCCACCTAATACAGGTTCTCCTTCAGCATCAACAATCTGAACCTTTCCATCCGTTCCGACCTTGAAATAAATTACCTCTGCAAGTTTATACCCCTCCGGAGCCTTCGTTTCCTCAAGACTGTAAACAACATCCGAACGCAGTTTCGCGGAAAGCTTTTCCCTGCTGGTTTCAGGTGTAATACCTGTGACAGGATCCGTAGTATTGTCCGCAAAGTTGCCATTCCCTACCGGACTCACAGTAAACTCCGCCGTCCCGCGTCCCGCATCAATCGTATTTCCATTTTCGTCCTTCTTATCAATCCTGATTTCGATCGGGTCATTTTTCACACAGATTACAGCCGTACCATCTTTACTATAATAATTAGCATCTGTATTCTCCGCAAAGGTTAGCTGCCCATCCTGATCTATCGTAAATGACAGTTTTGGCATATCAGAAACAAGCTTGTAACCAGCCGGAGCTGTGACTTCTTTCAGCTTGTAGGTAAATTTGTCCGTTCCCTCGCTCTTGCCAGTCGTGGCCAGCCATTTTCCGTCAAGCTTAGAGAAATCAGAGTTCCCATTTGAAAAGGTTATATCTACTTCCTTTGAATCACCAATCGACAAGTTATCCTGCAGAAATTGACCCTTTAATTTGAATGTTGTGCTATTCAAGCGTTCCAAAGCAATCGCTTCATTGTCTTTATCTACCTTTTTAAGACAAATCTTAATCGGCTTATCCTTGAAAATTAAAGTTGTATTATCCACAGAATCGGCAACTCCCGCAGCAAACCCATCTTCATCCCCCTCTGTCACAGGTTCATTTTCTACAGATTCAATCGTACCGTCCTCTGCAATTTTAATTTTCACCTTTACAGATGATTTCTGATACCCCTTCGGCGCGGATGTCTCTTCAAATGTGTACGTTTCTCCTCCTATCCAGAGTCCGTCAAGATCCCCCATCCACGGCTTATTCCCCAGTGTCGCTGCTGTTACGACACCTACTTTTATATTAGTTTCATCTGCAAAATTCCCAGTGATGGTAAACTCCGCATAGCCGAGCTTAGTTTGATTGATGTCACTACTGTTATCCGACGAATCAGGCACATACTTGTCGCTGTCCACCTTGCGCAGACGCAGCTTGATCTTCTCATCTGCCATTGTAAGTTTCAGGCTATTATCAATCAATGTCACATTGCCATCAACCAACTGATAGCTCACGCTGCCGCTCGCCGCAGATTCAGGTGTCGATGTGATCTGGAGCACGCTCTGTTTTTTGTCATTTTCCCCAGTCTGCAGCGTGAATGTAATATCCCGCGCAATCTCATATCCATTGGGCGCCTTCTCTTCTTTTAGCACATATGTGCCAAGCGGAAGCCCAATCACCGAAGCGGAGGAGTTCACAGAAACTCTGTTTTCAAGTGTCGGGATTACCTGCACTGTACATGTTTCATCGGTGAACGCGGGTGTCACATTCTCTCTATATCCAATTATATCCTCCTTTTCATCCCTGATAACAGTCCTGCTCCACTCTGCGACCTTTGTCTTTCCGTCTTCTTTGTAGATTCCAAGAGTCACATCACGGTCTGTAATGGATTCTGTTGTATCCTTATCGACCTTATCCAGCTTAAATTCTGTCTTAATATTCGTAACGATGGCAGTATATTTAATGTTGTCATTGTTTGTGTCAATGACATCTGATTCCACCTTCCAGTAGCCGTCCGCATCAACAGAGGTTGTCACTTTCCCATCAGAAGATACACTGACCTCCTCGACCTGATACTCAATCTCTTCACGATTCCAAGTATTGTCTTCTTTGATATACTTATACTTCGGCAAACCCTTGAACGATGCTGTCCAGACTTCGCTCTCATACGCAGCCTTGTTTACATCTGAGTCTGGTATACCATCGAGTTCTACATAGACCGGCGTCTGGAAAGATTTTCCGTTCGGTTTCACTTCAAGGTATACCGAAGCAGACAAGCCAGGTTTATCAGTCTCCAATATAGTTCTGTTCGCATTTTCCCATATTTTTCGGGCTGTTATATCAACCGTCTCAAGGGTATTTGTTATTGTAAAATCATATGATTCAGATGTACTTGGCTGTGTGGGCGCTTCGGCGCTCTGTGATTCACCTGCTTCGGTCAATGTTTCGTCACCTTCCTGCGTAGTCACATTATCTTCTGGATCAGTACTGGACAGGTTATACGAAATCACATAGCCATATCCCTGGCTCGTCACGAAGATGTCTTTTCCATCTATATTTTCTACCGTACCAGTTGCACCATTTTGGCCATTTCCATCTATTTCAACTACACGGTACACATACTCCCTCGTGCCGTCCGGCGTAAACTTCGGGAGATTCTTGGCTTCCATAGCAGGCGTCCCACTCCATGACCACACAAGGTTTGGAATATCCTTATATTCAGTCGTTCCTTTTAACTTTCTTTGTACCTGAACACGGATACCCTCGCGGATACCGCCGATATCGCCAATGGGATCCCAAGCCTTTGAAATTGAGATGCTGACCGATGATGTCAGTTTATTTGTAATAGTGGTTGTGCCGTTCTCTGTTTTTTCAGTGATTTCGAACACTTCAGGATTATCTGATCCATCATCACTTTCATCAATCTGGGCCGTATTCCCATTGCTCGCAAGTTCTAAGCTATGATCCGGGTAATCGAAATCGAGATCTATAATCTTTGTCTCCACAAAACAGTACTCATATTCATGCCATTTATTAATACTGTCATAATATCCCGCCGGAAGTCCTAATACTGTTGCTTTCCACTTGCTGCTGTTATCCATATTCAGAACTACTGTACTATTGTTACTGATGTATTTCGCAGCATCCTCACCGACTTTTTCTGACGTAAAATAAGAAGCGGCATCCGTCCATTTTCCATTATCTTCACCTGAATCTTTCTCCCTGACCTGCAGCATCATCTCAACCTTCAGACGTTCTTGTATATGAGAATTTAGTCCTTCCCATGTTTTTGTGACAGTTGCGCTCGTTGTCAGCTCATTCACCAGCTCCTCCATTGTAATCGTGACCGATCCATTTTCCGCAGCTGTAGAATTATTCTGCGATACAGACTTTGTCGTATTATTGTTGTAAGCGCCATGCTCATCCTTTTCTTCCACAATCCGATACACCCATAGGCTGCCATTCGGGGCGTACTTATCCAGACCTGTAATCTCATAACTCCAGGTATTAAAACTTGTTTCACCTGAACTTCCTTTTGTCCATTGCAATTGTAGATTTTCATTTTCTTCGTCATTTAACTTCAGTTTCACC
>CAZNXL010000143.1:0-5596 GCA_964577075.1 uncultured Dorea sp.
CAATTGCTGCGATTAAAGGTGGCAGGATCGTCGCAGGAGATGTTGTGGTTATCCGCTATGAAGGACCAAAGGGCGGTCCGGGCATGAGAGAGATGCTGAATCCAACATCTGCGATCGCGGGTATGGGACTTGGCTCCAGCGTTGCGCTTATCACGGACGGACGTTTCAGCGGCGCCTCCAGAGGCGCATCCATCGGACACGTATCACCGGAAGCGGCGGTAGGCGGTCCGATCGCTTTGGTAGAAGAGGGCGATATCATTAAGATCGATATCCCGAACCTGAAGCTTGAAATTGATGTTTCAGATGAAGAGATGGCTAAGAGAAAAGAAAACTGGCAGCCGAGGGAACCAAAAGTAACAACAGGCTATCTTGCAAGATATGCATCTATGGTTACATCAGGAAACAGGGGCGCCATTCTTGAGATACCCAGATAGGTACAGGGCATATTACATTTTGGTACACTTTGTACCAATTGCATTGAGAACTAAGATAGATAAGGAGATTTATAAGGTATGCAGTTGACAGGATCACAGATTGTTATCGAATGTCTGAAAGAGCAAGGCGTAGATACCGTATTCGGATATCCGGGCGGTGCAATCTTAAATGTCTATGATGAATTATATAAACACAGCAATGAGATCACACATATCCTGACTTCCCATGAGCAAGGGGCAGCTCATGCGGCGGACGGATATGCAAGAGCAACAGGAAAAGTCGGAGTATGTTTCGCAACAAGCGGACCGGGGGCCACGAATCTGGTAACGGGAATTGCTACAGCGTATATGGATTCTATTCCGGTTGTTGCGATCACTTGTAATGTAGGAGTAGCGCTTCTTGGGAAAGATAGTTTTCAGGAAATTGATATTGCAGGTGTTACAATGCCGATCACGAAGCATAATTATATTGTAAAGGATGTCAAAGAACTGGCGGACACGATCCGTAAAGCGTTCACGATCGCAAAGTCAGGAAGACCGGGGCCGGTCCTTGTTGATATTCCGAAGGATGTTACTGCAAATAAGGCAGAGTATAAGAAAGCGCAGATTGAGAGCTTTAAGCCTTCTGAGGATATTTGTGAAAAGGATATCCAGTCGGCGGTCAGGATGATCACAAAGTCAAAGAAACCATATATTTTTGTGGGCGGCGGCGCAGTTTTGTCCGGCGCCAATGAAGAACTCTATACATTTGCCAGAAAGATCGATGCTCCGGTAACGGACAGTCTCATGGGAAAAGGCGCGTTCCCTGGAACGGACCCTCTTTATACGGGTATGCTTGGAATGCACGGGACGAAGACATCAAACTATGGCGTGAGCGAATGTGATCTTTTGATCGTGCTCGGGGCAAGGTTCAGCGACCGTGTGACAGGAAATGCGAAAAAATTTGCTAAAAACGCAAAAATTCTTCAGATAGATATAGATGCCGCGGAGATGAATAAGAATGTTCTTATCACAGATGGCGTGGTAGGCGATCTGAAGGTAGTTCTGGGTATTTTAAATGAAAGATTAGAGCAGCAAAGTCATCCCCAGTGGATTGAAAAGATCATGGATTACAAGGAGCGCTATCCGATGACCTATCATCCGGAAGTCCTTACAGGTCCTTTTGTAGTAGAAGAAATCTATCGTCAGACGAAGGGAGAGGCCATTATCGTAACAGAGGTGGGACAGCATCAGATGTGGGCGGCTCAGTTTTATAAGTATACACAGCCGAGAACCCTTCTCACTTCCGGCGGGCTTGGAACGATGGGATATGGTCTGGGTGCATCCCTTGGCGCAAAAGTAGGAATGCCGGATAAGACGGTTGTTAATATTGCGGGGGATGGTTGCTTTCGAATGAATATGAACGAGATCGCAACGGCAACCCGCCATAACATACCGGTCATTCAGGTCGTGATCAATAATCACGTTCTTGGTATGGTGCGTCAGTGGCAGAATCTTTTCTACGGACAGCGCTATTCCGCTACAGTGCTTAATGATGCTGTAGATTTTGTAAAGCTTGCAGAAGCTATGGGGGCAGAAGGGATCAGGGCGGCAAGCCGCGAGGAATTCAAAGAGGCCTTTGCGAAAGCTTTAACTTTGGGAAAACCGGTTGTCATTGATTGTCAGATCGACTGCGACGATAAGGTTTGGCCAATGGTGGCGCCGGGCGCAGCGATCAGCGAAGCCTTCGACGAGAAGGATCTGGAAAATAAAAATAATTAATCGACAGCTTGAAAATGAAACAAAGTTAGAAAATGGAGGAAACTACTATGAGCAGGGTGTACAATTTCTCGGCAGGACCGGCGGTTTTACCAGAAGAAGTCTTAAAGGAAGCAGCTGCAGAGATGTTAGATTACAACGGATCGGGAATGTCCGTTATGGAGATGAGTCACCGCTCAAAACCGTTCCAGGAGATTATTGAAGCAGCAGAGGCTGATATTCGCGAATTAATGAATATTCCGGATAATTATAAAGTGTTATTTATTCAGGGCGGAGCATCCACACAGTTTGCAATGATTCCGATGAATCTCATGAAAAATGGTGTGGCAGACTATATCGTTACAGGACAGTTTGCGAAAAAGGCATGTAATGAGGCGAAAAAATACGGTGAGATCCATGTAGTCGCATCCTCTGAGGATCAGGCTTTTTCCTATATTCCGGATTGTTCGGATCTTCCGATCTCTGAGGATGCGGATTATGTTTATATCTGTGAAAATAATACGATTTACGGAACAAAGTTCAAAGAACTTCCGAATACAAAGGGAAAACCATTGGTGGCGGATGTATCTTCCTGTTTCTTGTCTGAGCCGGTAGATGTAAGCGACTACGGACTCATCTACGGCGGCGTACAGAAAAATGTTGGCCCGGCAGGAATGGCAATCGTTATTATCCGCGAGGATCTTATCACGGAAGACGTGTTCCCGGGAACGCCTGCGATGCTGACTTATAAGACACATGCAGATGCAGGTTCTCTTTACAATACTCCGCCGGCATACAGCATATATATATGCGGAAAGGTCTTTAAATGGCTGAAGAAGCGGGGCGGGCTTGCAGCAATGAAAGAATATAACGAGAAGAAGGCAAAGATACTCTATGATTGTCTGGACCAGAGCGAATTATTTAAAACGAATGTTAATCCAAAAGACCGCTCTCTTATGAATGTAACATTTGTGACAGGAGATGCCGATCTGGACGCCAGATTTGTAAAAGAGGCAAAAAAAGCAGGGTTTGAGAGCCTGAAAGGGCATAGAAGCGTGGGCGGTATGCGCGCAAGTATCTACAATGCTATGCCAATCGAAGGCGTGGAGGCTCTAACGGCCTTTATGAAGAAGTTTGAGGAGGAGAATCTGTAATTATGTATAAATATCATTGTCTGAATCCTATCTCCGAAGAGGGAACAAGACATTTTACAGAGGAGTACGTGCCGGTAAGCAACGCGAATGACGCAGATGCAATCTTAGTAAGAAGTGCAGTCATGCATGACATGGAATTCGGGAAAGAATTAAAGGCGATCGCAAGAGCAGGCGCCGGCGTAAATAATATTCCTCTGGAAAGATGTGCAGAAGAAGGGATCGTAGTATTCAACACACCGGGGGCAAATGCCAACGGCGTTAAGGAACTGGTGATCGCAGGGATGCTTCTTGCTTCCCGCGACATTATCGGCGGTATTAACTGGGTACAGGAAAATGAGGAAGACGGCAATATTGCAAAAGATGCAGAAAAAGCAAAAAAAGCATTTGCCGGATGCGAATTAGAGGGAAAGAAGCTTGGAGTCATCGGGCTTGGAGCAATTGGAGTGTTAGTTGCCAACGCAGCGACGAACCTCGGCATGGAAGTATACGGGTACGATCCTTATGTGTCCGTTGAATCTGCATGGAAGCTTTCGAGAAATATCCATCATGCTAATACTGTGGACGAATTATACAAGGACTGTGATTATATTACGATCCACGTCCCGGCGATGGAGAGCACAAAGGGCATGATCGATAAGAATGCCATCAGCCTGATGAAACAAGATGTAGTCGTACTGAATTTCGCGAGAAATGTTCTGGTGGATGAAGAGGCCATGGTAGATGCCCTGATATCAAAGAAAGTAAAGCATTATGTGACGGATTTCCCGACGCCGGAGATCGCCGGGGTGAAAGGGGCGATCGTAATCCCCCATCTTGGGGCATCTACGGAAGAATCCGAAGACAACTGTGCAAGAATGGCTGTCAAGGAGCTGTGCGGTTTTTTAGAGCATGGTAATATTAAGCATTCTGTAAATTATCCGGACTGCGATATGGGATATCGCGGCGAGAATACGAGAATTGTTCTCTTACATCACAATGTGCCCAATATGATCGGTCAGTTTACGAAGATCCTCGCAAAGGACAACATGAATATTGCGGATATGACGAACAAAAGCAAAGGAGAATACGCTTATACTATGATTGACATAGACTCAGAAGTACCGGAAGGGGTTGCCGATGATCTGCGCAATGTGAAAGGGGTGCTTCGGGTAAGAGTGATCCGGTGATCATAACCCATAACAAATGTATGTTTGTAATAAATTCTTAAAGAAATTTCAATAATTATTAATAAATGAATGCTGGCTATTTATTGCGAAATTTGTCGAGGGAGGCTATACTAATACATAATGTTACTTTGTGCTTACGGGGGTTAGTTGCAGATGCTTGACAAAAGAGAAGCAAAGATACGTGAATTAAAGAAGCGACGGAAAAGAGTAAGGAGGGTTCGAGTAATCCTTGCTCTTTTTTCAGTGTTTTTATTCATTTTTTTGTGCTCAAAAGCAGTTGCTTTCTTCCAGAAGACAGCAGTAGTGGAACTCTCAGCTATCGATGTGGATATTATAATGGGAGAAGAATTACCGACGTTTCAGGCGGAAGTAAAGATTTCCGAAGATGAGGATGCAGTACTCGACAAGGAAAGTCATTATACAGCGATGGATTTTGTAAATGATCTAAAGAGCGGAAAGGGATATACATTAACGAGCAAGGCGGATTCACAGGTAGAGGGTTCTTATCAGATCAAGGTCGTATTAGACGAGGAGATAGAAAAAAAGATAGAAAAAGATTGGAAAAGGCATATAGAGTTCACTGTAAAGAACGGAAAATGTAAAGTAAAAAATCCGGTCGGAACATGGGACGGAGAGAAATTTAAAAAATATGACGGTTCTTATGTGCAGAGCGCGTTTGTCGAGTCTAAGGCGGAGATGTACTATTTCGGTGAAGACGGCGTGAAGGTAACAGGGTGGCAGACGATCGACAATAAGACCTATTATTTTGATAAAGATGGTATCATGCAGAAGAGCAAGTGGAAAAAGCATGGCGATGACAAATATTATCTCGGAAAGGAAGGCGCGGCCTTAACCGGATGGCAGACCATTAAAAAGGCTACATATTATTTTGACAGCGAGGGAAAGATGGCTACGGGGAAAGTATCTGTCGGCCTGTCACTTTGCACTTTTGATAAAAACGGTAAATTAGTATCTCAGGAAGAGTCCGTGATCGATCCGGACAAGCCGATGGTTGCCCTGACATTTGACGACGGACCGGGAAAGAGGACGAATGAAGTGTTAGCGCAGCTTGAGAAATATAACGCGCATGCGACATTTTTTATGG
>CAZNXL010000144.1:0-5561 GCA_964577075.1 uncultured Dorea sp.
TTTCAGAAAAACTGGCCGGCGGACCTGCACTTGATCGGAAAGGATATTATCCGTTTCCACACGATCTACTGGCCGATTTTCCTGATGGCTCTTGACCTGCCCCTTCCGAAACAGATTTTCGGACATCCGTGGCTGTTACAGGGGGATGGCAAGATGAGTAAGTCCAGGGGTAATGTGCTTTATGCGGATGAGCTTGTTGATTTCTTCGGCGTTGACGCGGTGCGTTATTTCGTGCTTCACGAGATGCCGTTTGACAATGACGGAGTGATCTCCTGGGAGCTTCTGGTAGAGCGCATCAACTCTGACCTTGCTAATACATTAGGGAACCTTGTGAACAGGACCATCTCCATGATCAATAAATATTTTGGCGGAACCGTGACGGATAAAGGAGTGGCGGAAGATGTGGACGCCGACCTTAAAGAAGTCACGGAAAAGACGCCGAAGACCGTGGAAGATAAGATGAATGATCTTCGCGTGGCAGACGCTATTACGGAGATATTCAACCTGTTCAAGCGCTGCAACAAGTACATCGATGAGACGATGCCGTGGGCGCTGGCAAAAGACGGGGAGAAAAAGGACCGCTTAGAGACCGTGCTTTACAATCTTCTTGAGAGCATCAAGTCCGGCGCAAGGCAGTTAGGGCCGTTTATGCCTGAGACATCAGAAAAGATCCTCTCTCAGCTCGGCGACGGAAAAGTAACGGAAAAGCCGGAAATCTTATTTGCAAGACTGGATCTTGCGGAAGTGATGAAAAAAGCAGAAGAGCTTCATCCGCCGGTAGCGGAACCAGCCGAAGACACGACCGGAGAAGCGGCCGGAGAGAAAGTGATCGATATAGAGGCGAAGCCGGAGATCACATTTGAAGAATTTGATAAAATGCAGTTCCAGGTCGGCGAGATCATCGCTTGTGAAGAGGTAAAGAAGTCCAAAAAGCTTCTCTGTTCACAGGTAAAGATCGGAAATCAGGTGAAGCAGATCGTATCAGGGATCAAAGCGCACTATACGGCAGAAGAGATGGTAGGCAGGAAGGTTATGGTGCTCGTGAACTTAAAACCGGCGAAGCTGGCAGGCGTATTGTCTGAAGGGATGCTCCTTTGCGCAGAAGACGCAGAAGGTAATCTCTCGCTTATGACACCGGAAAAAGAAATGCCGGCAGGGGCGGAAATATGTTAAAAAAATGACAGAAGACCCCGGAAGAATTACGGGCACAGATGCTAAAAAAAGGAAGGTTTTATGATTTTCGATACACATGCGCATTATGATGCGGAACAATTTGACGAAGACCGGGAAATATTGTTAAACTCCATGGCGGGCAATGGGGTCGGCACGATCGTGAATGTCAGCGCCACATATGATTCCTGCAAGCGCGTTGTTGATATGGCGCAAAAATACCCGTTTATGTATGCGGCAGTCGGAATCCATCCGGATGAGGTCGGAAGCCTGAACGAGGAGAGATTTTCAGAGATGAAAAAGCTTTTTTCCTGTGATAAGGTGGTTGCCGTAGGTGAGATCGGGCTGGATTATTACTGGGATCATGAATCCCGCGAGCTTCAGAAGGAGTGGTTTATCCGTCAGCTTGATCTTGCGAGGGAGTTAAGTCTCCCTGTTAATATCCACAGCAGGGAGGCTGCGGCGGATACGATGGAGATCATGAAAGAGTACGGAAAGGGGCTCAGGGGAATCATCCACTGTTATTCTTATTCAAAGGAGATGGCGGAGGAATACGTAAAGATGGGATTTCATATCGGCGTCGGCGGCGTGGTGACATTTAAAAACGGACGGCGCTTAAAGGAAACGGTGGAGGTAATCCCGCTGTCATCCATCGTACTCGAGACGGATTGCCCCTATCTGGCGCCGGAGCCGTATCGGGGGAGACGCAATGATTCTACTTATCTTAAATATGTGGCGGAGGAGATTGCGAGACTTAAACAGGTGACCTGTGAGGAGGTTATCGCCCGGACAGAGCAGACGGCGGTCAGACTCTACCTCTGAAAGGGGAAGTCAGACGGGTTCACATCTTATGATCCTGTACAAAATGAATAAATTTTGCGGCTGCTGCCGAGTGTGCGTTTTTATTCCGGATACATCCGATCGGCAATGATACCTCCGGATCCAGTGGAATGGAAACAATGCCGTCGTGTCTGAACAGATCAAAATTTTTCTCTGGAAGAAGGGTAACGCCTTCTCCTATGGCGACAGCGCTGATCAGTGATTCCATGCGGGCAGTGCGGAGTATGCAGGGTCTGACGCCGGCCTTTTCAAACTGTTCCAGGCAGGTCTGATAAACCGATGTAAATGACGGCATTAAAAGGAAAGGCTCCTTACAGATCTCTTCTATGGAGATAGTCTCTTTCCGGGAGAAAGGGCTGTCCGCAGGAAGGATTGCGGTCAGGCGGTCTGAGGCAATCGGATAGAAAGCATGACATTGTTCATCCATCATTGAGCTTCGGGCAATCAGGACATCGAATTTATTTTCTTTTAATCCCGCTTGTAATTCCGTTTCTTCTGCTTCAGTCAGAGAGAGGCGGATGTGAGGGAATTGTTCTGTGAATTTTTTCATAATACCTGTCAGTGAATATTGGGAAAGTACCGGTAAGGTTCCAATCCGAATCACATTTGCAGATTCGGATTGGAACTTTCGTATATTTGTGAGTGTCTGCTGATAAAGCGCATATATTTTCCTGGCATCTGAATAAAATGCCCTGCCCCCGTCCGTAAGATGGGCGGATCTTTTGCTGCGGTCGAATAGGGGAAGGTCCAATTCCTTTTCCAGCTTTTTCATTTGTTTTGACACATTGGACTGTGTGGTGTGAAGAGTTTCGGCTGCGTCAAAAAAAGTATCCGATTCAACAACGGCGATAAAAAATTCAATCTGTTCGAATGTCATGTCTGTTTTCTCCTGTATTTCTACTGCTGATTCATTCCAATATGGAATTTATTTTACCATAAGTTGAATTGATTGACCACATTTATTCCGTTAAAATGTAAGCAGAAAAAGAAATGAAAAAAGGAGAACAAAGATGGCAGAAAAAGTAAAGGATTTAAGAAGCGCACTGGAGCTCTTAAGAGAGATTCCGGGACAGCTTTCGGAAACGGATGCGGAGGTTGATCCAAAGGCAGAACTGGCAGGTGTGTACAGACATGTGGGAGCTGGCGGAACCGTCATGCGCCCGACGAAGGAAGGCCCGGCGATGATATTTAACAATATAAAGGGACATCCGGACGCAAGAGTGGCGATCGGCGTACTGGCAAGCCGGAAGAGAGCGGCAAAGCTTTTAGATTGTAAACCTGAGGAGCTTGGAAAGCTGCTCTATAAAAGCGTAGATCATCCTGTGCCGCCTGTACTGACAGATGAGAAACCGATGTGCCAGCAGGTGATTCATAGAGTGACGGATCCGGATTTTGATCTTTATAAATTAGTCCCTGCGCCGACCAATACGCCGGATGATGCGGGACCATACATTACCCTGGGCATGTGCTATGCGACGCATCCACAGACAGGGAAGAGTGATGTGACGATCCACCGTCTGTGTATACAGGGGAAAGATGAATTATCAATCTTCTTCACTCCGGGAGCGCGTCATATCGGAGCAATGGCGGAATGTGCGGAGAAATTAGGACAAAAGCTGCCAATTTCCATCAGCATTGGAGTGGATCCGGCGATTGAGATCGGATCCTGTTTTGAGCCGCCGACAACGCCTTTGGGATATGACGAACTGGCAATCGCAGGAGCGCTGAGAGGGGAACCGGTAAAGCTCTGCAGATGCCTGACTGTTCAGGAACGGGCGATTGCGAATGCAGAGTATGTCATTGAAGGAGAAGTGATCCCGAATGTGCGCGTTAAGGAGGATCAGAACAGTAATACAGGCTATGCAATGCCGGAATTTCCCGGCTACACCGGTCCGGCCAGCAGTCAGTGCCGGCTGATCAGGGTAAAGGCAGTGACGCATCGGGAGCGCCCGATCATGCAGACTTGTATCGGACCAAGCGAGGAGCATGTCTCAATGGCAGGAATTCCGACGGAGGCAAGCATATATGGCATGATTGAAAAGGCGATGCCGGGAAGACTTCAGAACGTATATTGCGCTTCTCCGGGCGGCGGGAAATTTATGGCGGTTCTTCAGTTTAAAAAGCTTACGGCAAGTGATGAAGGCAGGCAGAGACAGGCAGCGCTTCTGGCATTTTCAGCATTTAGTGAACTGAAGCATGTATTCCTTGTGGATGAAGATGTCGACTGTTTTGATATGAATGATGTTATATGGGCGATGAATACCCGTTTTCAGGGTGATGCGGATATCATTACCATTCCCGGCGTCAGATGCCATCCGCTGGATCCGTCAAACGATCCGGCATGTTCCTCGGGAATCCGGGATCATGGAATTGCCTGTAAGACGATCTTTGACTGTACGGTTCCGTATGACCAGAAGGAAAAGTTTGTAAGAGCCAGGTTTCTGGACGTCGACCCGGCACATTGGATAGGATAGATATATGGATCGGAGGGAGAGGATGAAAAAGAGAAAAAGGATTATCGTAGGAGCAACCGGCGCAAGCGGTTTTCCAATACTTAAAAAATGCCTTGAAATCATCCGGGAAAATCGGGAATATGAATCATGGCTGGTGATGAGCAGCAGCGCAAAACTTACACTGGAGCATGAAATGGAATGTACGGTCTCTGAGATAGAGAGCTATGCGGATCATGTGCTGGCTCCCGAAGAAATCGGTGCGGAACCTGCAAGCGGTTCTTTTAAAACGGTGGGTATGCTGATCGTGCCGTGCAGTATGAAAACGGCGGCAGGTATCTGCAGCGGGTACGCAGATAATCTGATCTTACGCGCTGCGGATGTCACGATAAAAGAACAACGGACTCTTGTATTGGCGGCGCGGGAAACTCCGCTCAGTGCGATTCATCTCAGGAACCTTAGTGAGCTGGCCCGGATACCGGGCGTGCGGATTATCCCTCCGATGATGACATTTTATCACATGCCAGAGAGTATCGACGATATGATTTACCATACGGCTGCGAAGCTTCTGGAGCCATTTGGAGTTGAAGCGGAAAAATTTTGCAGATGGAAGGGGCTTTCGCAATGAAGATCGAGATGAAACTGTCTTTTTCAGTGATAAAGGCTTGCGTTAGCAGAATCGGTCCGGATTATGTAATCCTGCTTGAAGGCGGGGAGAGTCCTCATATCGGCTGCACGGTAATGGCTGTTCCGAGACTGTCGCTTACCGGAGACGGCAGTACAGGCAGCACTGCGTCTGTGCTGAACCTGACGGGACATAAGGATGAAGAAGTATGCCGTTATCTTGCGGAACAAACGGCAAAGAAAAAGAAAACTGTTACGGTATGTACCGGCGGGATCCACCTGGATCATATAACGCAGGAACAGATCCAGGAAATTATGGATGCGGTAAGACAGATCGCTGACAGGATCTAATGTCAGCGATCTGCGTTACTGTCAGCCGTTCCTGAATGGTCAAAAGCCGACTCTACAGGCCGGACTGCTCCCGGTACTCTTTTGGGCTTAGTCCGTATAATTCTTTGAATTTCTTATAAAAAAAAC
>CAZNXL010000145.1:0-5553 GCA_964577075.1 uncultured Dorea sp.
TGTCGGAAGTCTTTTTGCTCTCTACCAGGGCGCAGACATCATTTAAGAACTTGCCGATCCCCGCGCCGATCATCGTATACGGTATCTCCGTGATCACAAGGCGTTTCCTGCCGCCTTTCATTTCTTCCACTTCCACCCTGCCGCGGATCTTGATCTTGCCGACTCCGGTTTCATAAATATTAAGAAGGTCATCCTTATTTACTACAATTCCGCCTGTGGGAAAATCCGGACCCTTCACATACTTCATAAGCTGTCTGGTGCTGATCTCATCATTTTTCATATAAGCCTTTACAGCATCGATAACCTCGCCTAAATTGTGCGTCGGGATATTGGTCGCCATGCCGACTGCAATTCCCTCCGCCCCATTGACAAGAAGATTCGGGATGCGCACCGGAAGCACTTCCGGCTCCTTCTCCGTCTCATCAAAATTCGGCAGGAAATTAATAATATCTTTATCAAGATCTGCTAAAAAAGCATCCTGAGTAAGCCTGGCAAGCCTTGCCTCCGTATAACGCATGGCGGCCGCTCCATCCCCCTCGATGGAGCCGAAGTTGCCGTGACCGTCTACCAGGATCATTCCTTTCTTAAATTCCTGCGCCATAACAACAAGCGCCTCATAGATCGAGCTGTCCCCGTGGGGATGATATTTACCCATCGTATCGCCAACAATACGGGCGCATTTTCTATACGGTTTGTCATACCGGATACCGAGCTCATACATATCATAAAGTGTACGGCGCTGCACCGGCTTAAGACCATCCCGCACATCCGGCAATGCCCTCGCAATAATAACGCTCATGGCATAATCAATATATGATTTTTTCATCACATCCGAATACTCGGTTCTGATAATCTGTGAATCCTGCATGTCTTTCTCCTTTTTTTAAATATCCAGTTCTGCCTCCGTCGCATTTTCGTAGATAAATGCCCGCCTTGGCGGCACTTCTGTGCCCATCAGCATCTCGGTGATACCAGACGCCATTCTCGCGTCTTCGATCTCTACAAGTTTAAGCAGCCTTGTCTCCGGATTCAGAGTTGTCTCCCACAACTGCTCCGCATCCATCTCACCGAGACCTTTATATCTTTGCAATGTAAACGGCCCATCGTGAGTCTTGCGGTAATTTTCCAAAGCTTTATCGTCATAAAGATACTCTTCCTCACCTTGTTTCGGCATAGCCTTATATAGAGGCGGCATAGCGATGTAGACATGTCCCTCATAGATGAGTTCCGGCATAAACCGATAGAATAAGGTTAGGAGCAGAGTGGAAATATGCGCCCCGTCCACATCGGCATCCGCCATGATAATGATCTTATCGTACCGAAGCTTCGTAATATCAAAATCATTGCCGTATCCTTCGGAAAATCCACATCCGAAAGCATTGATCATCGTCTTGATCTCGGCATTGGCAAGCACCTTGTCAATACTTGCCTTTTCCACATTGAGGATCTTTCCCCGGATAGGCAGTATCGCCTGATACATTCTATCTCTGGCCGTCTTTGCTGATCCTCCCGCGGAATCACCTTCGACAATAAATATCTCACACTTTTTCGCATCCCGGCTCTCACAATTTGCAAGCTTTCCGTTACTGTCAAATGAGTATTTCTGTTTGGTCAGAAGATTCGTCTTCGCCCTCTCTTCTGTCTTCCGGATCTTCGCCGCCTTCTCCGCACAGCCAATGACTTTCTTCAGATTTTCAAGATTACGGTCAAAATACCGTACGATCTCGTCTCCCGTGACTTTCCCGGCAGCTCTTGCAGCGTCCGGATTATCGAGTTTCGTCTTTGTCTGTCCCTCAAACCTCGGGTCAGGATGCTTTACCGAGATAATCGCCGTCATACCGTTTCGCACATCTGTTCCTGTAAAATTCGCATCCTTATCCTTTAAGATCCCCAACTCTCTGGCATACTGATTGATCACTGTCGTAAAGGTAGTCTTAAATCCTGTCAGATGCGTTCCGCCCTCGCTGTTATAAATATTGTTGCAGAATCCCAGAACATTTTCGTGGAATTCATTTACATACTGGAAGGCCGCTTCAACCTCAATTCCTTCGGACTCCCCTTTATAATAGACCGGCTCATGCACGGTTTCTTTATTCGAGTTCAGTTCCTTAATAAAACCAAGTATTCCATCCGGCTCGTGATATATGATCTTTTCCGGCTCACTCCCCCGAAGATCCTCAAATATGATCGTAAGCTCCGGATTGAGGTAGGTTGTCTCATGCATACGGCTCTTTACTTCCTCCGCCCGGAATCTTATCTTCTCAAAAATTGTATCATCCGGGAGGAAATTCACTTTCGTCCCGGTCTTTCTCGTCTTTCCTATCGTTGGCAGCAGTCCCTCATGAAGCTCGATCACAGGAACTCCTCTCTCATATCTGTCATGGTAGATGAACCCGTCACGGCTGATCTGGACATCCATATAAGCTGATAATGCATTTACCACCGATGAGCCTACTCCGTGAAGTCCTCCACTTGTCTTATATACCGAATCATCAAATTTTCCTCCCGCGTGGAGCGTAGTATACACGATCCGTTCCGCCGACACTCCCTTTTCGTGCAGATCAACCGGAACGCCGCGTCCGTTGTCGGCGACAGTAGCAGAACCGTCCTTTTCAAGTGTAACGCGTATCTCACTGCAATACCCTGCCAGATGCTCATCCACAGAATTGTCAACCATCTCATAGATCAGGTGATCAAGCCCTTTTGTGGACACGCTTCCTATATACATACCCGGACGCTTTCTTACCGCCTCTAAACCTTCCAATACTGCGATACTGCCCGCATCATATGTATTCTTCTTCGCCATTTTTACATATCCTTTCACATACTGATTCATACTTTGATTATATTAGCACAAAATCTTGTATCAGGCAAACATATTTCCCCAAAAAAGCACATGATGTAGTACTATTTATTCACACACTCGTTCAACACTTCCGCCAGCGCTTCCATTGCGTTTTTCATCTCTTTCACTGTATTTGTCTGTGCCCCTGCTTCTATAAGCAGATATTTCGGCATCAGATGCATATTATATCGATAACTTTTCAGATAGATATGTCTTGTAAAACCGGGATAAAGCTTTGCAGCGGCAATCTGCATTTGCAGAGAAAACGCCAGATTATCCTCTATGTACGGATTGTACAGATAGGCAATATCACCATTTGCCTTCGTCCTGCTCATGCCGTTAAAGAACATGATCTTAGCTGTCTTCTTTCCGTCAATTTCCGTCACCAGATGTGTGGAACTTCCCACGCCGTCCCGGTGAAGATCGATCACAACCTCAATACCGGGATATTGTTTCAGGATCTTCTTAACCTCTTTTTCTGCCAGCTGATAGGCCTTGCTCCTGTCCATTTCCCCGTCAATCAAGTCATAGACGCCTTCGTGATGAAGTGTCTCGATCCCATATGTATGATTTAAAATGTCTGTAAGATACGCCCCCATTCCCATGATCGTCGTACTCGTATCTCCCTTTTTGGAATCCTTAAAATCCTCCTGTGAGTGCGTATGATAAATTAATATTTTGGGCCCTTTGGTGTCTTTATGAATCGTCATATCCTTTTTCAAAAGCTTTTGCGCATCTAATTCCTTTTCACTGACCGAAGTACTCCCGTCAACAGTATAAAAATGACTGACAAGATACTCAAAATCCTTTAATTTTTCCATAGAAACATCTACTTTTTCCGTCTCCTTTTTCGTCTCCTCTGTCTTCTTTGTATTCTCATTTTCAATAAGATTGCCATCTTCATCGACCGCATTCTCATCATTGGCCTGCTTTTCCAAAATCATCTCATAAGTCTCATTGTCCTCCACTTCCATATCTACGGGCGCATTTTCCGAGACATAAGTCCCCAGCGGCACAAAACTTACTGCATATTCTGTCAGCCATTGTTTCGGAAGAGGGCCTCCACCCTCCGAAACATAAGAAAATCCCGACAGGTACATTTCCTCGGCATTGTGAAGGAAAAAACTGTCAAGGCGCAGCCGAAGCTCCTCAGATATCCCCAGATTCAGATGGCTTCCGGCATATAAAATAAGAATACATAACACAATAATAAATAATATCCGGCTAATTCGTTTTCCCTGATTCACATTCTACGCTCCTGGCATACATTAAAAAATCTTTCATAACTTCTACCACTATATGATGCACTTTTAACTATTATGTGCATGTCCCTCTGAAAAAAGCCTGTTAAGCGCCTCGGAAATTGTGAAGCTGATCCGCTTTACCGTCTCATCAATATCCTTTGGCGTTACAAACAGTCCATTCAGATGCGGAGAAATTAATTCTTTGATCAGCTCGTATTTCTCCGCCGCGTTGTAACCTTGCATGACAACTCCGACACCCTTTAGTGTCTCCGAGGATTCCAATGCCTTTATCAGATTCTCCATCGTGTCATTTACGATCGTTGCCGCGTCCACCACGGTAGGAACCCCGATTGCAATTACCGGAACGCCCACAGTCTGTTGCGTGATCGCATTCCGGTGATTTCCTACCCCTGAGCCGGGGTTGATCCCTGTATCTGCGATCTGGATAGTGCTGTTAAGCCTTCTGGAACTTCTGGCTGCCAGTGCATCAATGGCAATGATCAAGTCCGGATGAATCTCGGCGACAACTCCTCTGATGATTTCTGCAGTTTCCATGCCCGTCTGTCCCATCACTCCCGGAACGATTGCGCTGATCAGATGAACCTTATCGTCACCCATGGCGTATTTTCCATATTCCTTTACAATGTGACGGGTAATATTAAGATTATCTGCCACATAAGGACCCAGCGCATCCGGCGTTACTTTCCGGTTTCCAAGCCCTACTACCAGAACAGAATAGTCTTCCTTTTCATGCTGAATAAACTTTTTTAAATATTTTACCAGTTCCTTTGATATTTCCTTATGATAGTCCTCATCCGGAACTACCATGTTCGGCGCCTCCATCGTAATATAAGTTCCTACTGGCTTTCCCATAATTCTGGCGCCGTTCTCTGTCTCAATCTTTACCGTCGTGATCCTGATCTCCCGCTCTTCATCATAGTCTTCCTCTAAGACAACCCCCTGCACCTCCACATTGTCTGACTCAAATCTTTCCTTTTGCTCCAAAGCAAGGTCTGTTCTGATACTATATTTTTCAATCATCAAAAGGCCCTCTCATTTCGTCTTTTGTCTGCTAGTTTTTACAATATTTTGAGAAATATGTATTGACATAACGGAAAGCTTGGAATAAAATTAGTTCGTATGTTTCGTTAGAACGTCCGTGTCCGGATCTAACGAACGGTCATCGATCATCACAGGATCGAAATAATATATCGGAGGTGGACAAATTGGCTAATATCAAATCTGCAAAGAAGAGAATCTTAGTAAACGAGACAAAAGCTGCCAGAAATAAAGCAATCAAATCTAAAGTAAAAACTTGCATTAAGAAAGTTGAAACAGCAGTTGCTAATAAAGATGCAGAAGCTGCTAAGGCTGCTTTAAAAGTTGCTGTCACTGAGATCAATAAAGCAGGGAGCAAGGGTGTTTACCACAAAAACACATGCTCCAGAAAGATTTCCCGTCTGG
>CAZNXL010000146.1:0-5540 GCA_964577075.1 uncultured Dorea sp.
CCCGCGCTCCTTCCTGTTGTTTTTCTTTATTGCACATGTGTATGAGTAAACAGATGATCCTGACAATACTCATAGTTCCCGTTACATTTAGAACAATATCTGAATTCCAGATCCGGATTGTCAAGTTCTGTCCTTCCGCAAACAGCACATCTGTGTTTTGCTCCGCCAGCATGTACATTCACCGAACGCTTCGCCTGTTTCACATTCTTCTTGAATTCATGCTTTCGTTTCATCTGCTTTGGTGTATAAGGCTTCATATTTCTCGAACCAAAGAAAAATATGAGGAAATTAAGGATTGATACAACCGCTGCCAACGCATTTGCCTTATAATAAATTCCGTAGAGCGAATTCCCGCCATAGGCCGGCAAAAATGCCTGAACGACCGCCCACAAAAAATAGAGTCCGTCAAGGAGCGCCAGCCACTTCGCCTTTATCGGGATGACCATGTAAAGCATAAACTGTAAATCCGGGAACAATGCCGCGAACACAAGGAACAAAGACATATTCAGATAATGTGTTCCAAGAGGCAGCGACACCCCTGTGACAAGATATACAAGTATCGCAGCGATCACATGGAAGAAAACTCCCGCGAAGAAATACAGATTGAACCGGAAAGCCCCCCAGACCATTTCAAGCTGTTTTCCAATAAAATAATACAGATACAAAGCAAAAATAACCCATAGAATACTATCTGAAGGCGGCTCGATAATAAATGTAACAATCCGCCAGATCTGTCCATGCAGTACCGCTTGCGCATCGAGGCTCAGGTATGTATAATAAAATGACGGATTGACCAGATTCAGCACAAATCCCACTCCATATAAAATAATAATATATGTCATAAGATTCGGTATCGCATATCTGCCAAATTTTCGTTCCAGTTTACTAATCCAATCCATAAAATTACTCCCTAAACTGTTAATTTCTCCCTTTTGATGATCATCTATACTGTTGTAATTCTACCTTTTCAAGATGGTTTTGTCAATTCTACCCTGCAACTTTAATACCAATTTAATATTCTTATTACATTTTATTCATTGTCAACATGCTTTTTTTGTCGTATAATGTTACAAGTTGTAAAACCATAAACATATAAATAGGTAGATACACATACATTGAATTATAGAAGGAGTGTTATTTCATGGCTAAAAAAGAACTATATACATTAGGTATCGACATAGGCTCCACAACGGTTAAAATTGCTATTCTTGATGAGAATAATGACATTGTCTTTTCGGATTATGAAAGGCATTTTGCCAATATTCAGGAAACTCTTTCGGATCTTTTGGGACGCGCGATCTACAAGTTCGGTGCGATCTACGCTTCACCGGTCATTACCGGTTCCGGCGGATTGACACTTGCAAAGCATCTGAAGGTACCTTTTGTCCAAGAGGTTATCGCTGTCTCCACAGCGCTTCAGGACTATGCGCCTCAGACAGACGTCGCAATCGAACTTGGCGGCGAAGATGCCAAAATCATCTATTTTGAAGGCGGCAATGTAGAGCAGCGTATGAATGGTGTCTGTGCCGGCGGCACCGGTTCCTTCATCGACCAGATGGCTTCTCTCCTTCAGACAGATGCCTCCGGTCTCAATGAGTACGCAAAAAATTATCATGCACTTTATACCATTGCTGCAAGATGCGGCGTTTTTGCCAAATCAGATATCCAGCCGCTTATTAATGAGGGAGCCTCTAAAGAAGATCTTGCAGCCTCCATTTTCCAAGCCGTTGTAAATCAGACGATCAGCGGTCTTGCCTGTGGTAAACCGATCCGCGGACATGTAGCGTTCCTCGGCGGGCCGCTGCATTTTTTGTCAGAACTTAAGGCTGCTTTTATCCGTACGTTAAAATTAGATGATGAGCATACGATCGTTCCAAAGCATTCTCACTTATTTGCTGCCATCGGTTCAGCTCTTAATTCTAACCGCGATCTGCATGTGTCTCTTCAGGAGATGCAAGGTCGTTTGGAAGGCAAGATTAAGATGGAATTTGAAGTGGATCGTATGGAACCTCTGTTTGCATCAGAGGCAGATTTTAATGCATTCAAAAACCGCCACGATAAACATCAGGTTCCGGTAAAAGATCTTGCCACCTATCAGGGAAAGGTCTTTCTGGGGATCGATGCGGGTTCCACGACTACAAAGGCCGCACTTGTGGGGGAGGATGGAACTTTGCTCTATTCTTTCTATCACAATAATGAGGGAGATCCCCTCGGCACGACGATCAATGCGATCAAAGATATATACAGTCAGCTCCCTGATGGCGTAGAAATTGTACATTCCTGTTCTACCGGATACGGTGAATCACTGATCAAAGAAGCACTCCTTCTGGACGAGGGCGAAGTTGAGACCGTCTCTCACTATTATGCCGCTTCTTTCTTTGAACCTGATGTGGACTGCATTCTCGATATCGGCGGACAGGATATGAAATGCATTAAGATCAGGAACCAGACAGTTGACAGTGTCCAGCTCAATGAAGCATGTTCTTCCGGATGCGGTTCTTTTATTGAGACATTTGCAAAATCCTTGAACTATACAGTAGAGGATTTTGCTCAGGAGGCCTTGTTTGCCCGTAATCCGATCGATCTTGGTACACGTTGTACGGTATTTATGAATTCTAAAGTAAAGCAGGCGCAAAAGGAAGGCGCGGAAGTGTCCGACATCTCTGCAGGACTGGCGTATTCTGTTATAAAAAATGCCTTATTCAAGGTTATAAAAGTATCCAGCGCCTCGGAACTTGGAGAGCACATCGTGGTTCAGGGCGGTACTTTTTATAATGATGCCGTCCTTAGAAGCTTTGAAAAGATTGCAAACTGTGAAGCTATCCGTCCGGATATTGCCGGGATCATGGGCGCTTTCGGCGCTGCGCTGATCGCCAGAGAACGCTACAGCGGATGCAAAGGGACTACAATGCTCTCCATTGAGGACATTGAAACTCTGGAATACTCTACAACTATGACCAAGTGCAGAGGCTGTACAAATACCTGTAGGCTTACGATCAATCATTTCAGCGGCGGGCGCAGGTTCATTACCGGTAACCGCTGTGAGCGTGGTCTCGGCAAAGAGAAAAATGCGAACAAACTTCCAAACTTATTTGAATACAAGGCAAAAAGGTATTTTGCTTACACCCCTCTGCCGGAAAAAGACGCAAAGCGGGGAACAATCGGTATCCCGCGTGTCCTTAATATGTATGAAAATTATCAGTTTTGGTTTACGTTTTTTAACACCCTGGGATTTTGCGTCGTACTCTCTCCTGTCTCTACCAGGAAGATTTACGAGCTTGGTATCGAATCTATTCCAAGCGAATCCGAATGCTATCCGGCAAAACTTGCTCACGGTCATGTACAATGGCTGATCAACAACGGAGTGCGCAGGATCTTCTACCCGAGCGTTCCGTATGAAAGGAATGAATTTGCAGACGCCAACAACCATTATAATTGCCCGATCGTTACTTCCTATCCTGAAAACATTAAGAACAACATCGATGCGATCGTAAATGGAGAAGTAGATTTCATGCATCCTTTTCTGTCATTGAAAAACGAGGAGACGATCTCTTACCGGCTTGTGGAAGAATTTTCAGAAAAATTTAATATCCCGGCACAGGAAATCAAGTCTGCAGCCCACGCCGCATGGGAAGAGCTTGGCTCCTGCCGCGAGGATATGAGAAAGAAAGGCGAAGAGACCATAAAATTCCTGAATGAGACGGGTAATCGCGGTATTGTCCTCGCCGGGCGTCCGTATCATATCGATCCGGAGGTCAACCACGGTATCCCGGAATTAATTAATTCTTATAATATCGCTGTATTGACTGAAGATTCTGTCTCGCATCTGCACCCTGTGGAGCGTCCGATCAATGTTATGGATCAGTGGATGTATCACTCCCGTCTCTACGCTGCCGCAAACTATGTAAAAACGACCGAGAATCTGGATCTAATCCAGCTTAACTCTTTCGGATGCGGCCTTGATGCAGTTACTACAGATCAGGTTGCAGAGATTCTCAGCAACTCGGATAAGATCTATACTTCGCTTAAAATTGACGAGGTCAACAATTTAGGAGCTGCGAGGATCCGCGTCCGCTCTCTTCTTGCGGCAATCCGTGTGCGCGAAAAGCGTAAAGAGCAGCGTGACATTAAGCCTGCCTCTATTCAAAAAGTGCTATTTACGGAAGAAATGCGTAAAAACTACACGATTCTCTGTCCGCAGATGTCGCCGATACATTTTGAGATTATCGAGCCTGCATTCAATGCTTCCGGATATCACCTCGAAGTATTGCCAAATGATAATAAACAGGCGGTAGATGTAGGACTGAAATATGTGAATAATGATGCATGCTACCCTTCTCTTATGGTAGTTGGTCAGATTATGGATGCTATCCTGTCCGGCAAGTACGATACGGATAAGATTGCGGTCATCATCAGTCAGACCGGAGGAGGATGCCGTGCTTCCAACTATATCGGATTCATCCGCCGTGCGCTGAAAAAAGCCGGATATGCACATATTCCGGTTATTTCGATCAACTTAAGCGGACTGGAGGAAAATCCAGGCTTTAAGATCACTCCTTCACTGGCGCTTCGCGGAGTATACGGCGCTGTCTTCGGAGATATCTTCATGAAATGTGTATACAGGCTTCGCCCTTACGAAGCAGTTCCGGGCTCTGTCAATGCAATGCATGAAAAATGGAAAAAAATATGCCAGAAATTCGTATCCGAAGGATATCCGTCCAGAAGAAAATTCAAAAAATTATGCCATGCGATCATTGAGGACTTCGACAATAATATCGAACTTCTGGATATTAAGAAGCCTCGCGTCGGCGTTGTCGGAGAAATCCTTGTAAAATTCCTTCCGGCTGCTAATAATTATCTGGTAGACCTTTTGGAAAGTGAGGGCGCAGAAGCCGTTGTCCCGGATCTTTTAGACTTTTTACTCTACTCCTTCTACAACCAGAATTTCAAGGTAGAAAAGCTTGGGTTTGCCAAATCAAAGGCAACGATAGGAAATCTTGGGATCAAGGCTATAGAGTGGCTTAGAAAACCGGCAACCGAAGCATTTAAAAAGAGCAAACACTTTGAGCCGCCGGCAAAGATTCAGGAATTGGGCAAGATGGCATCTGAAATCGTCTCTCTCGGAAACCAGACCGGAGAGGGGTGGTTCCTCACCGGAGAGATGTTAGAACTCATACATAGCGGCGCTCCGAATATCGTATGCACCCAGCCGTTTGCCTGTCTGCCAAACCATGTGGTAGGAAAAGGCGTGATCAAAGAGCTGAGGCGCCAGTACCCGAAATCCAACATCGTAGCTATCGACTTTGACCCAGGCGCCAGCGAAGTAAACCAGCTAAACCGGATCAAACTAATGCTTTCTACAGCAAATAAAAACATCCGCGCATAGCGTGAGCAATATATTATAAGAGGACCGCCTCCAGACATTTCTCCTCTGAGAAACTGTAAAATTCCAGAAAAGAGACTGTCAGCGGCGGTCCGATATACTCACCATATTTTCCCAGGGCATGCAATTCCCAATGGGGAATCCGTAATGTTTTTAA
>CAZNXL010000147.1:0-5523 GCA_964577075.1 uncultured Dorea sp.
ATCAAGAAGTTTGCGGATCTGTCGAAGAAGAATGCCGGAGAGTTTTATACGCCGAGAACGATTGTCAAGCTGATGATCTGGCTTCTGGATCCACAGCCGGGAGATTCTGTATATGATCCGGCCTGTGGAACAGGCGGAATGCTCATTGAAGCGATAAAGTACATCCACAACGATAAGCAGACTTACGGAAAGATTTATGGTCAGGAGAAGAACCTGAGCACGAGTGCCATAGCGAGCATGAACCTTCTGCTTCACGGGAAGACAGATGTGACTGTGACGCAGGGGGATACGCTCCGTCATCCCAATTATATTGACGGTGGCAAACTGAAGACTTTTAACTGCGTGGTGGCGAATCCACCGTTTTCACTGAAGAACTGGGGCGCAGGTCAGTTTGAGACGGATATGTATGGGCGGAACATGTGGGGATGCCCTACCGATAAGAATGGTGACTTTGCATGGCTTCAGCATATGGTGAAATCTATGGATCCGGTCAGGGGTAAATGTGCGGTTGTTCTCCCGCAAGGTGTACTTTTTAAGGGCAACAGGGAAGGCAAGATCCGGGAAGAATTGTTAAAGACGGATCTCTTAGATTGCGTGATAGGGCTTACAAGTGGCGTGTTCTACAGCACAACGGTTTCCGCTTGCATTCTCTTCCTGAATAATCGTAAACCAAAGGAACATAAGGGAAAAGTTTGCATGATAGACGCTTCATCAATCTATACGGCTCAGCGCGCACAGAATGTAATGTCAGAGGACGACATTAAGAGAGTGTTCAAGCTCTATGCTGATTATAAAGATGTAATCGACTATGTGAAGATAGTTACAAATGATGAGATTGTTGCAAACGGCAACAGCCTCGCTATTAACAGTTACATCGAAAAAAAAGGAGAAGAAGTGATCCCTCCAGAAGTAGTCAGGAAAAAGTTCTTTGAAGCCTTGAACGATGTGAAAGAAGCCGAAGCGAAAATGCTGAAGCTGTTAGAAGAGGGAGGTTATCTTGATGAGCAGGATTAGCATAGACGATCTGGAAAAGTATTTATGGGGATCGGCAGAACTTTTGCGGACGAACATAGATGCCGGCGCATATAAGCAGTATATTTTTCCTCTGCTTTTTCTGAAGCGTATGTCTGACATATACGACGAAGAGACAGAAAAAGCCATTGCCGAATTCGGAGAGGCTGCGCTGGAATGGGATGAAACGCATATCTTTGATATTCCGCAAGGTGCGCATTGGGAGGATGTACGTAACAAATCCCAAAATATCGGCAAGGCATTGGTGGCAGCTTTCCGCAAGATTGAAAAGGCGAATCCGGATAAGCTTCAAGGGATATTTGGAGATGCTGCATGGACGAATAAAGATCGTCTACCGGATAGATTGCTGAAGGATTTGATCGAGCATTTCAGTTCACAGACTCTTTCACTTGAAAATTGCCCTGAGGATGAACTTGGGCAGGGTTATGAGTATCTGGTGAAGAAATTTGCGGACGATTCCGGTCATACGGCACAGGAATTCTACACTAATCGAACTGTTGTGAGACTTATGACGGAAATCCTGAAGCCGAGATCAGAAGAGTCAATTTACGATCCTACGTGTGGAAGTGCTGGAATGCTGATTTCCTGCATTCAGTATCTGAAGGATCATAACCAGGAGTGGAGGAATGTTGCAGCATATGGTCAGGAGATAAACAACCTGACAAGTGCAATCGGAAAAATGAACCTGTTTTTGCATGGAGTCAATGACTTCCAAATCGCCAATGGTGATACACTTAAGAATCCGAGCTTTATTGAACATGGAAAGCTGAAAACATTTGATATTGTTTTGGCGAATCCGCCCTATAGCATCAGTCAATGGGATAGAGCGGCATTTGAAACGGATAAATATGGACGAAACTTCTTGGGAGTGCCGACACAGAGACGAGCCGATTTTGCTTTCATTCAGCATATATTGAAAAGTATGGATCCCATAAATGGACGATGTGCTATTCTGCTTCCTAATGGTGTACTGAACAGATATGAAGAGCAGGATATGCGTATAGGTATGGTGAAGGCTGATTACGTGGATGCAGTTATCAATATTGGCAAAGGGCTATTCTATAATTCGCCTATGGAAGCCTGTGTCATGATCTGTCGAACGCAAAAGGCACCAGAACGTAAGGACAAAATCATTTTTATTGATGCAACAGAACAGGTGGCAAAACGTGGAACAGAGAGTTATCTGACCGATGAAAATATAAGGACCATCCAAGAGGCATATTTTTCTTATCATGATATCGAGTCATTGTGTTCTGTAAGAACGGTAAATGAGGTCCTTGATAATAATGGATCTTTACGAGTGCAGTTATATGTTCATAGGGAGTCCGGAGGGATTGATGTTGAATTTATTCCATACGAGAATGCTATAAGAAGTTGGGAAAGTTCATCACTGAGAATGCATGCTTACTATGACAGTCTTGTTAAGTTGATGGAGGGAACGGGAAATGATTGTTAAACTGGATGAAGTGGTAGACAGAATCACGGGAAATGAAGATCGGCTGGTGACATCATTACCTTACTATCTTGGCGGCGAACATTATGAATCCGGATCCATTGCTGTATATGACAAGGGTCTAATAAAGAGCGAGACTGGAAATAAGTTGGGGTTCAAATTCCATTTCCCGTTCAAAAAGGGCGATACCGTTTTTATGGCAAGGAATCCTCATCTAAAAAAGGCGGGGATGATTATGTATGATGGAATCTGCTCGGATGCAAGTTACGTTCTTAGGCCAAAGGATGAGAGCATACTTCTGTCATCATATTTGCCACTGGTGATTCAGAACGAAAGGTTCTGGAACTTTTTTGAAACCAATAAAAGTGGGTCTATCAATTTCCTAATGAACTGGAAGGAAATGAAGGAATATGAATTCAACTTGCCGACAGTTGATGAGCAACGAGAAATGGCAGAGATAGCATGGTCAATGGAAAAAACACGGAGAGCATATTTGCGTCTACTAAAGTATTCAGAGCTTTTGGTGAAATCCAGATTTACAGAAATGTTTGGCGATTATAGCAAAAATACTATGTCATGGCCAATCGCAGAGTTCAAGGACTTTGCATCAATCGATGCCAATATGACCACAGACTATGAGAAATATGCTGATTATCCGCATATAGGGATTGATAGCATTGAGAAGGATACAGGGCGTCTTTATGGATATAGGACTGTAAAGGAAGACAATGTGATAAGCGGAAAATATATATTTACACCGCGGCATATTATTTACAGCAAGATCAGACCGAACCTTAACAAAGTTGCGCTGCCGGATTTTGATGGCCTCTGCTCCGCCGATGCTTATCCGATTCTCCCTAATGAAGAGAATTGTGACAGGATATATCTTGCGACGTTGATGAGATCAAGATTTTTTTTGGATTATATCCTGGGATTCAGCGTGAGAGCGGGAATGCCGAAGGTCAACAGAAAGCAGATTGAAGGTTTTAAGGCTCCATTGCCTCCATTGGAGTTGCAAAGGGAATTTGCAGCATTTTTCCGTCAAACGGATGAATCAGAAAGTGAATTACAAAATGCGATATCCGGTTTAAGTGTGGCATATAAGAGCGTTGTTGCTGATAGGATAGGGGGCGAATGATATGTTTAATGAAGATAATACGATTGAACAGATGACGCTGGCATCTCTTCAGAAAAATGGATGGAAGTATGTCCCGGCGGAAGATTTGCCGAGACGGTATGACGATGTTCTTGTGGAGCCTTTGGTGAAGGAGGCTCTGATCAGACTGAATCCGGAGATTGCGGAGGAACCGTCCCGTGCGGATGAGGTAATCATGAAGCTCCGGGCGTTAATTCTGTCTGTCAGACCACATAACCTGATACAGCAGAACGAGGATTTCAAGAAACTGATCTTCGAGAAAAATTCATTTCCATTTGGAAAAGATGGCCGTTCTGTACCGATCAAGTTTTTCGGGACAATTACCAAGGACGAGCTGGCAAAGAATGAGTACATTGTAACGAATCAGTGGGTATATCCGCAGCAGCAGGATGGAAAGCGTTTTGATATCGTGCTGATCATCAACGGTATGCCGGTTGCTATCGGAGAGCTTAAGACACCTGTGCGCCCGGCAATCAGCTGGTTGGATGGCGCAGAGGATATAGAAAAGTATGAAAAGTCTGTGCCGCAGATGTTCGTTCCGAATGTCTTTAACTTTGCTTCCGAAGGTAAGTGCTATCGGTATGGTTCTGTGGGGATGCCGGCGGCAAAATGGGGACCGTGGCATACACCGGATAATAAGAGTGAAGGAAGCCTTGCCGATGTAAAGGTGAGCATGGAGGATATGATCACACCTGAAAAGGTGATGGATATTTTTCAGTTCTTTACTCTGTTTGCGACGGATAAGAAGCATCAAAAATATAAGATTATCTGCCGCTATCAGCAATATGAGGGTGCGAACCTAATCGTGCAGCGTGTCGTGGCGGGATATCCGAGGCAGGGATTGATCTGGCATTTCCAAGGGTCAGGTAAGTCCCTGCTTATGGTGTTTGCTGCGCAGAAGCTCCGTATGATGGAGGCTTTGAAGAATCCCACGGTGGTCATTGTGGATGATCGTCTGGATCTGGAAACACAAATCACCGCTCAGTTTAATGCCGCAGATATTCCTAACATGGAGAGCATCCGAACGAAAGAGGAACTGGTCAATTTCTTCAAACAGGATCAGCGCAAGATTGCTATAACTACTATATTCCGTTTTGGTGATGTGGAAGAGGAATTGAATCCTTCCGAGAACATTATCCTTATGGTAGATGAGGCTCATAGAACACAGGAAGGGGAGCTTGGAATAAAGATGCGTAAGGCACTTCCGAATGCATTTTTCTTCGGGCTGACCGGTACGCCGATCAACAGGATTGATCATAATACATTTAAGACATTCGGTGCGCTTGAAGATAAGAGCGGATATATGAGCAAGTATTCGTTCTCTGATTCCATACGAGACAATGCCACACTTCCGCTGAAGTTTGAACCTGTGCCGGTGGAGATGCATATTGACAAAGAGAAGCTGGACCAGGAATTTGAAGCACTTACAGAAGGGCTGACGGAAGAAGAAAAATCTGAACTGTCAAAGCGCGTCAATATGAAGGCAATCATGTATGAGCGCAACCGTATTCAGAAAGTCTGCAAACATATCGTCCAGCACTTTACCACGAAGATCGATCCAAATGGGTATAAGGGACAGGTGGTCGTCTATGACCGGGAGTGCTGCCTGATGTATAAAGAAGCACTGGACAAACTGCTTCCTCCAGAGGCATCCACTATCGTCATGGATACGAACAACGACAAGGCGGGGCGTTATAAAGCATATAGGCGGAGCAGAGATGAGGAAGAGAGGGTGCTGGATCAGTTCAGGGATAAGACGCATCCGTTGAAGCTGGTCATCGTAACATCGAAGCTTCTGACCGGTTTCGATGCTCCTATTTTACAGGCGATGTATCTGGATAAGCCGATGAAGGATCATACCCTGCTTCAGGCCATATGCCGA
>CAZNXL010000148.1:0-5501 GCA_964577075.1 uncultured Dorea sp.
CCGGATGCACTCATTATCTTCTGTAACGGGAAGTACCCGCTGCTGCCTACTATCCGGCAAACCACCCTGCATTTCAGCAACAGAACTCCGAGGCGAGTTGGGAGATTTTTGTTTGCTGCCTCGCACCGGCCGGCAGTTCTCTGAAAACGTCCGTCTCTTAATATTCCTCTTCATCGTCTCTTCAATATACGATAATTATTATATGAAGAATGTTAAAATAAGTCAAGCATTGATTGCATATTAAGTAAAAATGAAAATGATGAAAAGGTGATTAAAAATTAAAATACGGTTGTTCCTTTTCTAACTTTAGTGTATAATGAACATTAAGAAAAAAGTACTGGATTTTCAGTAGAATATGATACATAAAGGAGAGTTTGCCATGGTAAATTTATTGACAGGTCCGAAAGGCAGCGGAAAAACACAACAAATGATCGAGCTGGCTAATAAGCAGGCTAAGGAATGTAACGGGAACGTAGTTTTCATTAAGAAAACGCATCGCGATACTGCCAGTGTTGCATTCGATATTCGTACAATCTGTATGGATGACTACCCGGCAATTGAAAATATTGATACATATGTTGGATTCTTATATGGTATGTATAGTTCCAATCATGATATCGAGTGTGTATTTATTGACGGTATTTTAAAACATGCCGATATCTCTTTAGAAAATATTTCCCTATTTATTGACAAATTGGATCAGATCACAAAGGATTGCGGTATTGAATTCTATGTAAGCATCAGTGCAGCTAAAACTGATCTTGCCAGCGTAGATGCTGCAAAGTGTGCATACCTGAATTAGTCACAATGTAGAATGATCACACACAATAACAGAACTCCGGGGGTGTTTTCCCCGGAGTTTTTTGCTAAGCGCACACTTTTTTATTTTTCAGACCAACATCTCATATAACATCACAATGAGCGGCATCGTCACAATACAGAATATGATCGACATCACATTGATCACGCTTGCATATTTCGCATCCTGATCATAGATCTGCGCCATCTGCGTTACCATCGCCGCTGCCGGAGCCGCCGTTGCAAGCAGGACAACCAGCATAATATACTCCGCGTCCTCATGTATCCCCATATGCGTTGCCATCGCAAACAGTACGGCTGCGATCACCGGATATACGATCAGACGTATCAGACAGATAAAATATGGCCTTTTCCTGCTGAAGACCCAGCCAAGATCCATATTGCCGATCGTCATTCCGATTACGAACATACCCGCTGTCCCGATCATACTTCCAAATCCATTCAGACAGGTGTCAATCACCGCAGGTACATGAATTCCCAGAATGAACAGGAAAAATCCTATTACAATCGCAATAATATTCGGATTCAAAAATATTTTTTTATAATTGACTTCTGTCCGCTGACCGATCAGACGGACTCCATGCGTCCACATAAGAACCGTCTGCACGATAATAAATGCTGTTGTATAAAACACCCATTCTTTCCCAAGTACTGCCGCCACCAGTGGAATGATCAGATTACCGGAATTAGAATATATAATAGAAGCACGTTCCATATTATTAAGGTTCAGAGGCTTTTTTAACAGCCATGTCCCGACTACCATAAAGACGTGGATAAGCGCTGAGAGAATCAGTGCGATCACAAGCCCCTGAACCTTATCCTGCGTAAGTTCGATCTGAAAGGATGCAATTGTCATGCACGGTGCACAGATGTAGACGACCATATTCGATATCACCTTGCTGTCTTCACTCTTCATAATTCCTGTTTTTACGCTGACATATCCCGCAGCTACGTATAAAAACAGTGATACGATCTGCTGTGCAAGCAATATACTCAGTTCCATGATCCCTATTCTTCCTCTGCTTTATCCGTTTCTGTAATTTCTAAAGACATTACCGTGTTCGCCTTTTCGCCTTCCTTGTACTCCATCACAACCTTCTGACCGGTTTCACACCTTACAACATCGATAAAATCAACTACCGAGATATCAAAGATATCATCCGAGCCCTCCACCATAATATAATAGTGAGAGGTTCCGTCTATCACTGCCTGCGCAATCTTTGTAATCTTTCCGGTAATGCTCTTAATCTCTCTTGTATCCTCTTGCTCCTGCTTCACGCCATTGCTGATGAGCAGCTCAAGATAATTTTCCTCGCACTGGCTGACACTGTCACCAATTGCCACAATCTGATATTTCTGCACATTTACCATGGCGTACTTCTTTACCAGTCCTGCATCATCCTTCAATGCGATAAAATAAGTCGGTTCATCTGAAATATTAAGAAGAAGCGGAAATGTTGCAACATACTTAAGGTTCTGCACCTGTCCTTCCGCGGAGGACATAGCCGATGCTTCTGTCGCTCCCTCTACCTTGTAATACTTTGTCTCCATCGTTCTCTGATTGGACAGTACAAATCCTACGTTAGACTGATCCCCGTTTACAGAAGTAACACCTGTGTACATCCATACATCGTCATCCAGGGCCAGGTAATTATATCCGTCCGTAGTCTTAAGACAATCTTTCTGACTGAGCACGCTATTGATGAAACCATGCTTCAATGTTCCGTAATAGTCAAACAGACTCACAAGCAGATCCGCAGAATATGCGCGGTCAATCCATGACGGTACGTCACCGATGTCATAAGTCTTTGTCTCGCCCGTGATCGCATTACAGAGCACAACCTTTCCTACTGTCTCTCCGCCAAACAGACCAATGTTGAACTTCTTTACCGGCGCTACCCAATACGGGACACCGCTATCATCTATCTCAAAACTCAAATCGCCGTATATATATGTCGGATGTGCAAAGCGAAGATGCCTGTATATATTGCGGTTCAGATACTCACTGTTCGTATATTTCATCCCCTCTTCCAGCTTGACGAGCTCTGTTGTCTGCGTCGCCATGTTGATTCTGATATAGGCAGGGATACCATTGGACTGATTGGTAAACCATTTGATCACATTCGCATAGCGAAGGGGAGAAACTCTCACAGGATTGTCCTTATAATTGATCTGTGTGTATATCTCATCCACTTCAAACTGAGACACCATATCCACCATGCTTCCCATCTTACGGTCTCCCAGAATGACCGCGGTGTCTCTGTCGAGCAGTGGAATCTTATCAAAGGAAAGCTCCTCTACATCTTCTGTGAATTCTCCCTCCTCCACTGTCATAAGTTTCTGATATTTTCTCGCATTAACGATTGGAGATGACAGAAGCGAACCGACAAGATAGACAATACCGAGCACGACTATAAGCGATACGATCATGCGCAGTCCTTTATTCTGCTTAATTTCATGTCTTGGCAGACGTTTGCGCCACAGATAGGCAACCGCTGTCACGATCAGGATCACAAAGATGAAAAACCATGTGTCAGACGAATGGATATTAATTGCCGGAAGCGAGACATAATAGTAAATTCCAACTGCAATCACCGCCGCGATCACTGCCAATACCTTAAACTTTGCCTTCATAACCTACCTCCTAAAATTGTTTTCTCCACATTGGGACAGTAAACAACATCAAAAACGGGAAAATTTCCAATCGTCCTACCAGCATATCCACGCAGAAAACCAATTTGGAAAATACGGAAAACTCTGCAAAGTTCCCCATTGGACCTACCTGTGAGATTCCCGGTCCGATATTATTAAGTGTAGCAACCACTGAACTGAATGTCGTTGCGAAATCTTTATTATCTATAGAAACCAGAAGAACGGAGCCAAATGCGATCACAACGTAAGCCATAAGATAGACGAATACCTTTCTCACAACGTCTGTATTCATCTTTTTCCCGCTCACCCGGATAATGCTGATCGATTTCGGATGCCGCATCTGTTTGATCTCGCGCTTGATCGCCTTTAATACGATCAATACCCTTACTACCTTAACACCTCCTCCGGTAGAAGAGGCACATGCTCCCACCACCATGATGAGAAGCAGAATGCACTGGGAAAACATCGGCCACGTGGCGAAATCAGCCGTTGCGTATCCCGTTGTCGTGATCATAGACGCAACCTGAAAGATCGCATATCGGAATGCCTTCAGTAAACTTCCATACTGTCCGCTGATATTGATCGTGATGAGCACAGCAGCAGAAGCAATGATAAGAAGATAGGCTCTTAATTCTTCATTCTTCCATACCGGCTTAAACTCCCTCGAAAGAATCAAAAAATATAAGCCAAAGTTGACGCCAAACAAAATCATAAAGGTCGATATGACACCGTCAATATAAGCGCTGTCAAAATGTCCTACACTGAGTCCGTAATTGGAAAACCCTCCTGTTCCTGCCGTTCCGAATGCATGGATCAGACTGTCAAACAGATTCATACCTCCAAACATAAGAAGGATCACTTCTATCAGCGTCATTCCCAGATAGATGCCGTAAAGGATCCTTGCCGTGGACGTCATCTTCGGTGCAAGCTTCTCCTTTTCCGGTCCCGGAACCTCCGCCCTCATAAGGCACATCGTACTGTTCTTATCCAGACTTGTCAGGACAAACACAAATACCAGCACTCCCATACCGCCTACCCAATGAGTAAAACTTCTCCAGAACAACATACATTGTGAAAGGGTCTCAACATCCGGAAGTATGGAAGATCCTGTTGTCGTAAATCCTGAGACCGTCTCAAAAAATGCATCAACATAATGCGGGATCTCCCCGGACAATGTAAAAGGGAGCGCCCCGAACAAAGACCATAAAATCCACGCCAATGCTACAATAATTAAGCCTTCCTTCTCATAGATCTTTGATTTTTCCGGTTTCTTTTGTCCGCCGGCCAGATACCCCGCTGCCAATATCGCAGCAGGAATGAGAAAATATATTCCTTCATGCTCCTTATATATGGCTCCCACTGCTGCCGGAAGCAGCAAAAGGATTGCTTCTACTCCCAACATCTTCGCCAGGATATATCGTATCATCTTCGTATTCATATCACTAAACACTCCTGAAACTTTAAGCTAGAATATCTTTAAAATCATTGGTCATCCGGTCTTTGGTGATGACGATCACACTGTCTCCGACTTCCAGATGATCATCACCATTGGGCACAATTACCTGACGTCTCCGTCCGATACATGCAATCAGATTATTTTTCTTCGTTGGAAGATCTTTTAGCGGTATGTTCGTGTACTCACATTCTTTTTTGATGATAAATTCGAGCGCTTCAACTTTTCCGTTTACAAGATGGTACATCGTTTCGACATTTGCGCTGCTGAAAGAATTTTGCATCGCCCTGACATATCCCATGATCTCATCTGCGGTGGCGCTCTTGGCGGAAATCGTACTGTCTACGCCTAATCCCTCTACCATCTGCGCCCTTGTATCATCGTTGACTTTCGCAATAATTTTAGGGACGCCCTGTGTCTTTGCGAATAACGACATGATAATGTTCTCCTCATCCATCCCGGTAAGAGCTATAAACGCATCCGCATCTTCAATTCCTTCCTCACGCAAAAGATCCTGATCCGCTGCATTTCCATGGATCACAATTGCCTTTGGCAGCAGCTCACAAAGCTCCTCGCA
>CAZNXL010000149.1:0-5496 GCA_964577075.1 uncultured Dorea sp.
CCTGAAAGAAATATGCAAATGCGCGGGCTTTTTTATCTGTGGTGGTCGGTAAGGCGTTAAGTTTCTCTTCAAAGGCGTTCCATTCTGCTTCGGGATATACATACAGGCAATGTTCCATCCCTTTCGTAATGACGAAATGCTCCCCCAGATCGTCACGCATCTTAGACGGGATAATAAGTCTGCCTTTTGCATCAATATTATGACTGTATTCTCCTTTCAGCACTGAAACTCACCTTCTTTCAAAGTGGTCTGCCACTTCTATGTCAGTTTCACCACTTTTTACTACTTTTCACCACTTTCTACCACTTGAACCCATTGTAAACTACTTTTTTAATGATTTCAACCCCTTTTTATAAAAAGGCAAAAAAAAATACTAACAGATTCCTCTGTTCGCACTCTTGACCTTTGTTATATTACACTACTGTGCCGTATCTCCTGACACTTCACTTAAGTTCTGCTGGAAGTTCATAATGGAAGAATAATCAACCTCCACCTCATCTTTCGTCTTATTCGCCTCATAGCTTCCATAAGCCGAATATCCGATTCCCGCGATCAAAAGAACCGCCACAACACCGACTGCGCACTTGCGTAAAATGTTCTGGATCTTTTGCCTCTTCATGATCTGCTTACGGTTCTGCTTCTCTTTTTTATATCTATCAACCTTTTCCTGACTCATCTTTCCATACTCCTTTTTGTCAATCACTATGGACAGTTTATCATAAAACAGAAAATTATACAACCACTATTACTCCCCCGTCTGCGGCATACATGCTGCTGATGCCGGCAGTGTCGAGGATGATGACGTCCTTAAATTTCGTCTTTTCTTCCAGCTGTTTCTTCACCTGCTCCGCGCGCTCCCTGCAATTACAGTGTGAGATCGCCAGAATCTTCTGTGCGGGATTCTTAAGATTTCCCACGATTGTCTCTGTCATCTTTGTAAGTGCTTTTTTCACGCCTCTTGCCTGCCCGAGCTGACAGATCGTCCCCTCCGGGGTGGAACCCATGACCGGCTTAATATTAAGCGCTGTGGCAACCATAGCTTTAAGGCCTGTAAGCCTCCCGTTTTTGCGGAGCGTATCAAGCGTCTCCAGCACAAAATACGTATTCTGCTCCGAGATATAAGCCTCTACCGTCTCTATAATCTTCTGAAACTCCATGCCTTTCTCTTCGCATTCCGCGATCTTAAGTCCGATTAAAGTCTCCCCGATCGATGCGGAGCGGGAATTAAATACATAGATATCCTTCTCGCCATACTCTTCCAGATATAAGCTTTTACCAAGCTCGGCGCTGTTATAAGATCCGCTCAGTTCCGCTGACAAAGTCACCGCATATACGTGTTCCGCCTCACAATGATATAATGCCATATAGCGCTGCGGGGAAGGACATGAAGACTTCGGACATTCCGAAGATTCCCTTACCCGCCTCAAAAAATCTGTCTGATCAAAAGTCTCATCATCAATAATATGGTGTCCTCCTACTTCGATACTGAGAGATGCCGTCTCAAAATTCCCGGATCTCTTCATATTCCCGGTAAGTTCGCCGCAGCTGTCAATAACAACCCTATAACTCATATCTTTCCTCCCGACATGTTGATACTGAAATGTTTTGCCATGTTATTTATTTCTATGCTATGTAGTTTTTAATACTACATTAGTAATGATAACATACTTGATCGGGAAAAGAAAGGGATTTATTCATCAAATTGGATCCTTCTCGAAACTCCGAGCGCAATCCCCATCTCCAGCATCAAAAACAGAATGGACGTTCCTCCATAGCTGATAAATGGAAGGGTGATCCCTGTTGTGGGGATCAGGTTGATAACAACCATTACATTTAAAATGACCTGCAATGCAATATGTGCGAAAATCCCCGTTACGATCAGCGCTCCGTAGAGGTCCGGCGCATTCTGCGCAATAAATAATAGCCTGTACAATAACATTCCGAATAAAACCAGAATAATGATCGCGCCAAACACCCCCAGCTCCTCACAGATTACGGAAAGGATCATGTCATTCTGCACTTCCGGGATGACCATCTTCTGGGCGCTGTTTCCCAACCCCTTTCCGAAAAATCCTCCCGAACCTATCGCATACAGCGCCTGCATGATCTGATATCCGCCTTCTGACGCATAAGCCTCCGGATTCAACCACACCATAATCCTCTTTAAGCGAAAACTTTTTGCATTGGCAAGACCTGCTCTGAGGACCGCGACTAAGGCCAGCAGAGAAACTGCTCCTCCGCCTGTTATTACCAAAAACGGAGTCGTCTTTGGATGGGCCACAAACACCATGACACAGGAGATTCCCATAACAATAATGGCAGTGCTCAGGTTGTCAGTAAGCTTAAAAACACATGCCGCGGAAAAAACTCCCCATGCCAGAACCTTCAGGATCCCTTTTAGCGGATACATCTCTTTCCCCATGGCACAGATAAGTACCGGGATAAATAAGATCACTGCGATCTTAGCCACCTCCGAAGGCTGGAACTGCTGCCCTGCCGGAAGCCTGAGCCATCGTCTGGCGCCATTGACGCTTTTTCCGAGAGGCGTCTGTACAAGCGCCATCAAAAATATAGAAAAGAAATACAGCTTCTTTGCAATCTTACCATACCAATGATAATCAATCTTTGAGACTACATATACCCCTATAAAACCCAAAATACAGAATCCCAGCTGTCTTTTAAAATAGAACATACTGTCTCCATAGTTTACAAGCGCGCTGTAAGAACTTGTGCTGTACAGCATCACCAACCCGAAACACACAAGAAAGATCAGTATAGCCACGAGACTGTAATCATAATATCTGATCTTTCCCGGACGCTTCTTCTTTTCTTTCGTCTCTATATAGGTCATATTATTAACACTCCAATCATCAAAACCGGTTCGGGTATATTATACTTTGATATGCTTTCAAAAACAACCATCAGTTTTCTATTCTTTGTTTTGCGCACATCTTCTGCGAATTTTCATACAATAATATTGCAAATATTTATGGAAGGAGAATTGCATATGCCGAACTATCGCTACCAGTCATCTGAATATATGAGACGCAGAAACTGTGCAAGACCATCTATGGCGCCGACGCCGTGTGAACAGGATATGCCGGCGCCCGTATGCTGTGATGATACGGCCGGATATGATCCGCTTCGGAATATGCCCCTTGCCATGGCTTATGTCCCGTGGCAGAGATGGGGATCACTTTTTGAAGCAGATAAAGGTTTTCAGAGCGGCACGATCTTTGAAGAATTAAATAAACCATTTCGGGGAACAGGAGGGCGCTGTAAATGAGTGAACAAAAACCTTGCCGCCGCGAATTAATGGAATGGATCAACATCGTAAGCTTCGCCGTTGATGATGTAAAACTGTTTTTAGATACGCACCCCTGCGACCGGGATGCACTGGAATACTTTGAAGAATTTAAAAAGCAGCGTGTTCAGGCGCTGAAAGAATATGCCAAATACTATGGTCCGCTCACGATCGACACCGTAGATACTTGCGGCGACGAACGCTGGGCATGGATCCATGAACCGTGGCCGTGGCAGGAAGGAGGATGTTAATCTATGTGGAATTATGAAAAAAGACTGCAGTATCCGGTAAAGATCTCCTGTACCAACCCGGAGATCGCTCAGGTGATCATCAGCCAGTTCGGCGGACCTGACGGGGAACTTTCCGCATCCATGCGCTATCTGGCGCAGAGATATACAATGCCCTACAATGAAGTAACCGGAACTCTTACGGATATCGGAACCGAAGAACTGGCTCATATGGAGATCGTCTGCGCCATCGTCCATCAGCTCACAAGGAATCTGACTCCGGAACAGCTGGAGGCTTCCGGTTTCGACAGATACTATGTGGACCACACACTGGCGCTTTGGCCGCAGGCTGCCAGCGGCGCACCGTGGACTGCGACCTATTTTCAGTCCAAAGGAGATCCGATCACAGATCTTCATGAAGATATGGCTGCGGAACAGAAAGCGCGCTCTACCTATGACAATATCTTAAGACTGATAAAAGACCCTGAGATCTGCGATCCGATCCGTTTCCTGCGTCAGCGCGAAATCGTTCACTACCAGCGTTTCGGGGAAGCTCTTCGTGTTGTTCAGGACCGGCTGGACAGCAAAAACTTCTATGCAGTCAATCCGGAGTTCGATCTGAACCCTTGTTGTAAAATCAATCAATAAATACCGGTCTGTTTGAGCATCTATTGACAAAAGAGGAAATCTGCAACAGTTTTCATAACAACAATATGAGGGATGCCGGCTATGTGCATCCCTCATATTATTTTTTTATTTTCCCGGATCATGGTTTACCTGATTATTTAAAGAAAAGAAAATATGCAATTACGGCCGCAACAACTACGATCGCAATCCCGAGGATGATGATCGGCGCTTTGGAGCCGCCTCCATCGTCATCATAGTAATCGTCATAGTCGTCATACAAATCATCCTCATAATCTCTCTGTCGCTTTTTAGTACTCGCCTTAGTATTTTTGGATGATTTTTTCTTTTTATTCTTTCCGTCCCCTACTGCAAGCATCTCATCATAAGCTTTGCGCATCTCTTCTTCACGTTTGTCACGGACTTTTTTCGGAGGAACATTAGAGTATCTCTTCTCGTCTTCCTCATCATCGTCCCTTGCTCTCGCCGGCTTTGTTTTTTTCTCAGGCGCGCTGTTCTGTGAAGTTTTTTCTGTACGTTTTGCTGCATCGCTCTGCGGAGCTTTATATTTTTTCCTGCAGTTATAACACAACAGATAATTTGGATCTTTCTTTCCCGGTCTTAACTGCTGACCGCATATCGGACATTTCATTTGTACCTTGTGCCTCCTCGCCTCGTAATCTCCTATAGATTATACTACAAGCCGCTCGAAATAGCAAACATTGTAAAAAAATAATCCCTTATTCCCTTATCCGTTGTCACCAAGCGTAACTTTTACAGTCTTTTCCTTATATTCTCCGTTATTCTGCGGAACCTGGATCGTCACCTCAACTGTCTCTCCCACTGCATAATACTGAAGCTGTTCCTTTAGCGAGGTCATCCCGCTGACAGACAATCCCTCAAGTTCTGTGATAATACATCCCTTTGTAATACCCGCTGACTGTGCGCCGCCGCCTTTTATCACTTCTGACACATAGACACCGGTAGGCATATCATACATCTGAGCGCTGTCTTCTGATACGTCGACTCCCTGAATCCCGATATAGCCCTGTTCTCCTTCCGCAACCTTTGTTCTTGTCTCCCGGTTCATAAGATCCGTGATCACGTCTCCGGCATCTGAAATCGGGATCGCATATCCCATCCCTTCTACGGCGTCTGTAGCGACTTTGGCCGTATTAATCCCGATCACTTCACCATTGGCATTCAGAAGTGCGCCGCCGCTGTTGCCGGGATTGATCGCAGCGTCCGTCTGGATCAATTCGCTGTCAAATCCTTCAAGCGTTCTCTTCGTTGCCGATACGATCCCCGATGTAACTGATTGCCCGTATCCAAGTGCATTCC
>CAZNXL010000150.1:0-5454 GCA_964577075.1 uncultured Dorea sp.
TAAGGTATTGATGCCAATCCTGTTTGTTCTCATAGTGGCTATTGGATTTTATTCTTTAACGTTATCCCATACAGATGCGGACGGAGTTACGAGAACAGGTCTTGAGGGATTAAAGATATATCTGATCCCTGATCTTACGGGAATGACAGTGAAAAAGTTTATTATTATTCTTATGGATGCGATGGGACAGCTGTTTTTCTCGATCAGTGTCGCAATGGGTATTATGGTAGCCTATGGCTCTTATGCAAAAAAAGAGACGAATCTCATGAAGTCTATCAATCAGATTGAGTTTTTTGATACATTAGTAGCATTGCTTGCAGGGCTTATGATCATCCCGGCGGTATATACCTTTATGGGATTGGACGGAATGGGCGCCGGTCCGGGATTAATGTTTGTATCGCTGCCGAAAGTATTTGGTGCAATGGGTAAAATGGGCGGTATTATCGGGGTAATGTTCTTTCTCATGGTTATTTTTGCCGCGGTGACATCTTCGGTATCCGTCATGGAGGCAATTGTATCCGGTATTATGGACAAGTTCCATTTCTCAAGAAAGAAAAGTACGACGATTGTAACGCTCTATTCCTTAATCTTTGGCGTGATTGTATGTCTCGGATATAATAAGTGGTACTTTGAAGTAACACTTCCTAACGGAACTGTCGGACAGATACTTGATATTATGGATTATCTGAGCAATAACATCTTCATGCCGATCGTGGCGTTTACCACATGTCTTCTAATCGGATGGGTTGCAAAGCCTCAGACGGTTATTGATGAGGTGACTTATGGGGGATATAAATTTGGAAGAAAGAAGCTGTACATTGTAATGATTAAATATATTGCACCGTTTCTTTTATTTATACTGTTATTAAAATCATTCGGATTGTATTAATGTAAATTCAGTTCATCAGCGGACGTCCGTCTTCAGATATCTGAAGGCGGAGTTCATTCTCCACACAAAACGAAATTTACAAGTACGAAACTTCCTGAAGATATAATCCTTTCGGGTCACAAGGTGCGCTTGCTGCAATCTCTCCGCTAAAAATCTCTTCGATCTCATCTTCATGTCTGGTTCCGAAACCGATTTCCAGTAAGGTTGCAATAATGATTCTTGCCATGTTATGAAGAAAATCATCGGCATGGATCATGATCTGCATCTCCTCGCTGTCGTCATAAATATCAATATCATATATCTCACGAATCGTTGATTTAGTCTTCTTTACCGTTGAAAAATTCTTAAAATCATGGACGCCGGTCAATCGCGAGGCGGCTTCCTGCATTGCATGCTTGTCGGGCTTTTTAAAGCAATGATAGGTGTGCTTACGGTCAAAGACGCTGGGGACATCGGTAATGGTCATCCGGTAGACATATGTTTTTGATACGGCATTAAGCTGTGCGTGGAAACGCTCAGGGACAGCCTCTACTTCCATGATGGCAATATCCATCGGAAGATAACGATTGAGATAATGCTTAATGTCAAGAAGAGACATGCCGCATTCCGTCTTAAAATTGGCAACCTGTGCATAAGCGTGCACGCCAACTTCCGTACGGCATCCGCAGTTTAGGTCGATCATATATTCGCCGGTCATTTTTTTTAATACATCTTGGACCTTATTGGCTATCGTATTGTTAGATTCATTTTTCCCAAGACGGGTCCATCCCTGATAACGGCTTCCGTCATATTCTATCGTAAGTTTTATGTTTCTCATAGAAATCTCCTTATCTGTATAGGTGTATCCGCAAAACTAAGTATACCAAATCTTAAAACAGAAGAAAAGGGAATTTATTTAAGATTCGGGCCTTTTTTCATATACGCAGTTACAAGTTTTATCATGTTTTCAATCTGAGCCTGTTCTTCTTTTGATTTTCCTTCTTTTAAAATACCGATAATCAGAGAAAATTCATCGGGGGTAAACTGTATTCCTTTTTTCTTCGCATTGGTAATCAGCGCCATCATAACAGGCGCCATTGACTTTCCCTGTTTTCCTTCAGTCTGTCTTGCCGCTGTTTTGATCAATTCTAATTTAACAGGATCAAGATTCTGCATTGCAGGGTGATCCATCCATTCGTTCATGGTCAGAGCCTCCTTGTGTGTCGGAATTAGTAAACATGTTGAATATATTTTGCTGTTCGGGATCCAGCATACCTTTCATCAGATCAAAGGGAGAGATTTCCTCCTCTCCGTGAACAGAAGGGGAGTCGGACATTTGCTGCATCATTTCCATCATACTCGCCATACTTTCCATTTGATCCATCATATTCTGTTCTTTTTGATCCATATATGGTTTTAGATCATCCAGTATATTTGCGGTGGAATATTTACGCGGAGCGCCGCCAAATCCGTAAAATGATCCCAGCGTTATTTTTAATTCAAAAAATTTGAGAAAGATTGCTAAAGTGCGCTGCATATAGGAGGGCGCATAGGGAAGGAACAGTTTTAATGCGTATAAAAATGCCGGAGTAACGAATTCATCGAGAGGTGTCATAAGTTTCGGAGGTGTCTTATCCATAGAGCCTCCTTTTTGTAACGTTGTAAATATATATGAATTTTCGGTGGAAAATATACCGAAAGAGCATAAAAATGGGGCCTATCCTGCAGACCTTAGAAGGGCTGCGGGGCCCTTGGATTTATCTTAGAGTTTTATATGCATATTGCTATTGTTACAGATTGCGCAGGATATCAGTTAATTAGCATCCGCAACCGCCGTTATTCCCGCAGAAGTTATTGCCGCAACCGCCGCAGAAGATGAGTAAGAGGATGATCCACAGACAGCTGTCATTTCCACATCCATTGCCGCCAAAAGAACTGCATCCATTGCCGCAACCGCCGCAGAAGATGAGTAAGAGGATGATCCACAGGCAGCTGTTGCTTCCAAAGCCACATCCGCAGTCTCTTCCGTCTCTTCCATATCTTCCGGTTTCCTCACATCCACATCCACAATTTAATTCGCTCATGTTAAAAATCCTCCATAAAGATTATTTACAGTACATAATATGCGGAGGGCAAAAATGTGTGAGGTGAAAAACGGTTAATATTTCATTAGTTTTTTAACTGAGCGCTGGTAGTGTAGCGACCTTGTCTGTATACGAAGCATCTCAATCTTTCCGAAATCCCTTTTCAGGCATTCATCATAGAGAGAGAGAAGATAAGAGATCGTATAGTTCCGGTTCTGATACCATGCAAACAGAAGCCAGTTCATAATATCAGGATGCCAGTAACGTTCCGGTATCTGAGCTCCACGTAAGATAAGTATTGGCTTTAACGCCTGCATAGCAAGCTCACCCAATCTTACAGCATGATTTTTCATACGGTAAAGCTCATCGCTCTCTGTGATAATACCGTAAAGTTCGTTGGATGCCTTCCAGTATGTAACAAATTCCGGCTCTTCCTCCGGCATCTCTTCCGTTTCTTTTTGAAGATCAAAAGTCTGCATGACAGATCTTCTGCCGATCAGGCTTCGGTCATAGTCAGCTCTTTTTTCTGAGTCCGATAAGACACTGAAAGCTTCTAATATTGTCTGCATCTGCGCAGTGGTATCAATTCCGTCTTTTAAATTTGCATCGGGATGGTATCTTTTCGCAAGCGCGTTTTTTGCAGCAGTAATCTCCTCCGGCGAAGCTTTCGGTGAAACCCCTAATATTTCATAAAAATTCTTGTTCTCCATACTATCCTCCCCTTATTATATATGGAAATAGAACATATTTATCTTACGATATATTCTGCGAGAAATCAATCTGAATTTCGAAAAAGAAAAAAATTTGGTCGATCTTTTGTGTGTAAAGAAAAAATACTTGACACCATCGGCATTTTGTTATAAGATATCTCAGGTGAATAACATGAATAAAATATTAGAACAGACTTTGCTTTATGATTTTTACGGGGAACTGTTGAATCCGCATCAAAAGGAAATATACGAACAGTTTTTATTAGAAGACCTGTCTCTTGGAGAGATCGCAAGCGAGGCGGGCATCAGCCGGCAGGGAGTTCATGATCTGATTAAGAGGTGTGATCAGTCGCTGAAGGGTTATGAACAGAAGCTTCATCTCGTGGAAAAGTTCATGTCGATCAAGGACAAGGTAAACAGGATGAACAGACTTTTAGACGGATACGAGCCGAAGAATAAGACAGAGCTTGTGGAGGATATCCGCAAGATATCCGATGAGATTATAGAGGAGCTATAGAGGGGTTATAGTATGGCATTTGACAGCTTAACTGAAAAACTTCAAAGTGTATTTAAAAATTTAAGAAGCAAAGGGCGCCTTACGGAAGATGATGTCAAAGAAGCGCTAAAAGAGATTAAGAGAGCGCTTCTTGCTGCAGACGTTAATTTTAAGGTTGTAAAAGATTTTATCAAAAATGTACAGGAAAGAGCCATTGGGCAGAACGTGATGAACGGTCTGAATCCGGGGCAGATGGTGATCAAGATTGTAAATGAAGAGCTTGTAAAACTTATGGGTTCGGAGATGACAGAGATGAAGCTTCAGCCGGGAAGCGCTGTTACTGTAATTATGATGGCAGGTCTTCAAGGCGCAGGCAAGACGACCACTACTGCAAAGCTTGCCGGAAAATATAAGCTGAAAGGCAAGAAGCCGCTCATTGTAGCCTGTGATGTGTACCGCCCGGCTGCGATCAGGCAGTTGCAGGTGAACGGGGAAAAACAAGGTGTTGAAGTATTCGCCATGGGCGACAACCATAGACCGGCGAATATTGCGAAAGCAGCTATTGAACATGCACAGAAGAATCATAATAATCTGGTAATTCTTGATACTGCCGGTCGTCTTCATATCGATGAAGATATGATGGGGGAGCTTCAGGAGATCAAAGATACCGTGGAGGTACACCAGACGATTCTTGTGATCGATGCCATGACCGGTCAGGATGCGGTCAACGTAGCTAAGGAATTTAACGAAAAGGTCGGCATTGACGGTGTGATCGTCACAAAGCTTGACGGCGACACCAGAGGTGGCGCGGCTCTGTCTGTCAAGGCAGTTACCGGAAAACCGATCCTGTATGTAGGTATGGGAGAAAAGCTTTCAGATCTGGAACAGTTCTATCCGGATCGTATGGCATCCCGCATCTTAGGAATGGGAGATGTGCTTACACTCATTGAGAAAGCGGAGGCAGAGATTGATGAGGAAAAAGCAAAAGAGATGTCTAAGAAGCTGAAAAAAGCTCAGTTTGACTTTGAAGACTATTTGGAGAGTATCTCTCAGATGAAGAAAATGGGGGGCCTCGGCAGTTTTATGAGTATGCTTCCGGGCATGGGCGGTATGCCGGGTATGGGTAAGATGAAAGGACTCAGCGATGATGAGACTGTCCAGGCGGAAAATAGAATGGCGCGCATGGAGGCGATTATCTATTCTATGACAATTGAAGAGAGAAGAAATCCGGATTTGCTTAATCCTTCAAGAAAGCATAGAATTGCAAAAGGAGCCGGTGTTGATATCAGTGAGGTC
>CAZNXL010000151.1:0-5445 GCA_964577075.1 uncultured Dorea sp.
TTTTTTTCCATAATCTGAATAATACCGGTAACCGACGATCTTCCAATCGAAAACTTCTTTTCAATATCCTTCTGGAAGACATCGTGATACTGATGTTCATAAAGATACCTCATGATCCATCCGTGCATCATGGTGACTTCATCAATACCGGCCTCTTTGACATACATGGTTACACATCTCGAGATTACATGGTGAAGCCTGTTTATCTCCGGACAGATACATCTTTTTTTCTCCTCCACAATTCCGCCTCCGTTATTACTCAAACACAAACTGTTTTTTAAATTGTTCGACAACGAACATATTTTACTTCGATATATTATCTATGTCAACCGCCTGTAGTATATTTAATATTTCTTTTATAATTTTATTTTTTTGTTGTCATATAGTTTTTAATACTATATAATGATTACATTGAGGTGATGAAAATATGTCGATGGACAATAAAGATATTTTAAAAAAACTACTTGCGAACATTTCGCAGGTTAATTATGTAAAGCCGGAAGATATCCCTAACATTGACTTATACATGGATCAGGTTACTACTTTTATGGACGAGCACTTACGTTCCAGTAAGCGTTATGAAGAAGGCAGGGTTCTTACAAAAACCATGATCAACAATTATGCCAAGAACAATCTCATTCCTCCTCCGGTTAAGAAAAAATATTCCAAAGAGCATGTCCTGATAATGATTTTTATCTATTATTTTAAAAATGTATTATCGATCAAGGATATTGAGACCCTTTTAGCGCCGATCACTGAGAAGCATTTTAAGAACACAGATGGAATGGATATGACCGCTATATACAGAGAAGTGATGGAACTTGAGAGATCCAGGATCAACGTTGTCGCCAAAGATATCGCCAAATCTTATGCCGGCGCACAGGAGTGCTATGCGGATGCACCAGAAGAAGAAAGGGAGTATCTGCAGCTCTTTGCATTCATCTGCAGCCTCTGTTTTGACGTGTATGTAAAAAAGCTTTTGATGCAGCGGATTATTGACAGCTTTGATAATTCCGACGGTCATGAAGATAAAAAGAAGAAATAAGGCAGATGCCTTATTTCTTCTTTTTATCTTATCTATTCTTCTTTATTGATCCTTTCAAATACCATATCATATCCGTCATTCCCATAGTTCAGAGAGCGGTTTACGCGGCTGATGGTCGCGGTAGAGGCTCCGGTCTTGTCCGCGATTTCAAGATATGTCTTATGATCCCGCAACATCTTCGCCACTTCCAATCTCTGTGACAGGGAAAGCAATTCATTGATCGTACATATATCTTCAAAAAAAGTGTAACATTCCTCTTTGTCTTCTAAACTTAATATGGCGCTAAAGAGATAGTCTACTGCTTCCGTCCTGATCTTTTTACTCATATCACTGATCTCCTTTTGTAACAAATTCATCATTTTTACATTTTAACACATTAAATTTTTAAAGTCTATACCTTTTTACCGATTACGCTTCAGACAGGATCTTAATTTCTCAAGAGATGTATTTGCAATCAATTCCTCCGGAAAATCCGTCTCCTCTAAAACCTCGTATACATATCCGTAATCCGCTATTGTTACATCTACATGTGAATCTGTGCCCAAAACTACTTTAGCGCCATATTTTTTACAGGACTTAAGCATTTTTTCAGCGTTTTCCTTCGTATTCTGGCGGAATCCTCCCGGATTCAGGGATGAATTATTCACCTCAAGCAAAGTTCCCGTCTCTTTGGCCGCCCTGGCAAGCACATCATAATCTACCGGAAATCTCCCGTCGTCAGGATGACCAATAATATCTATATAATCCTTTTTCATTGTGTTAAGATAAGTCCGCGTGATCGTCTCTTTGGACCGTTCTCCTTCATAGCAGGGGGTATGGAGACTTGCGATGGAGATATCTAATTCCCGGATCACTCCCTCCGGCAGGTCCACCCCTCCGCTTTCTTCCATGATATTAAGTTCTACACCCATCAGCAGCTCTATCCCGCACATTTGCCTTGGAACAACCTTCAGATTCTGAAAATAATACAGATGGGTACTTCCCGGCATCTTCGGGGCATGTTCTGTAACCGCGAGCCCTTTAAGGCCCTTCTTTGCAGCCATATCCGCCATCTCGCGGATCGTATTATAGGCATGCCCGCTTACAATTGTATGAGAGTGTGTATCAATCTCTATCTTCATATACAATCCTTCTTTCCTGTTCGTCTGTCTTACCTGCGCTCATCCAACGCTAATTCTAAACTCTTTTTCCGATTTTGTCCATACCGGCGCTATCGCAAACTTCAGAGCAGAGAGCTGCGGCAAAAGATACATCTGGCCGGATATGCATAGATTCTCCTTCTTTTGCAAACTCTATCCTTATCAGAAAATGTATCTTAACGAATGAGAGGTGTGACTATGAAATCAAGAAAACATTCTGACAACACTCCGAAAACAAATGAGGAGATCATAGATTCATATGATTATCTTTCCAATGCCGCTTCCATGCAGGACTGTACCGGACTGATCCCTTCAAAACCTGTATCCGCCGCCGAACTTGAATCTTATGAAGATCTTTACCATTTCCTTCCTCCGAACTCCAGGGTGGAGAACATTACATCTAAAGACGAACCATAAGATATTCTTATCCTCTATTTTATCGATTAGGGTTGACAATCCCTCTCTTCACAGATATCTTAGTTGTGGGGTAATTTGTGTCATACGGAGGATATAAGATTATGAAGAAAATACTAATGATAGCAACGGGAGGCACCATCGCCTCAACAGAAAGCGGACAGGGCTTAACTCCCGGCATGACGGGAGAGGAACTTGCCGCTAATGTTCCCGGAATTAAAGACAAATGCGAATTAGATGTGCTGCAGCCTATGAATATTGACAGTACTAATATGCGCCCGCAACAGTGGATGACTATGCGGGATGCGATCGTTAAACATTATGAGAATTATGACGGTTTTGTGATCCTGCACGGCACAGATACGATGGCATATACTGCCGCCGCCTTGTCTTATCTGATTCAGAATTCACCAAAACCAATCGTCCTTACCGGCTCTCAAAAACCAATGGGTAATTCTTATACGGATGCAAAGATCAATATTTACCAGAGTATCCTCTATGCTCTTGACGATAACTCCCGTGATGTCAGCATCGTATTTAACGGAAAGGCAATCGCCGGAACACGGGCAAGGAAACAGCGTACCCGGAGTTTTAATGCATTTGAGAGTATGAATTTCCCGCTTCTCGCGTCAATTCACGATGACAGGATCATCCCTTATTATATGATGCCGGCTAAGTCCGGTAAACTTGAAACCTACCATAAGCTGAATGACCGTGTCTTCGTACTAAAGCTTACTCCGGAAGTAAAAGCAGAAATTTTTGAACTGCTAAAAGATCACTGTGATGCGATCATACTTGAAACCTTTGGCATCGGAGGTATCCCTGAGTATGATGACTCCTTTGAAAAAGCCATTTTTGACTGGGTAAACTCCGGCAAAACCATCGCAGTCACAACACAGGTACCGGAAGAAGGCGTTGACCTCGGCGTCTACAAGGTAGGAAAAAAATACAGTGAACACCCGGGGATTATGCAGGCTGATGATATGACAACGGAAGCGATCGTTGCCAAGCTCATGTGGATACTCGGAGAAACTGACGATCCAGAAGAAATCCGGAAACTTTTCTATAAGACGATCAACCACGACAGATTGTGGTAGGCATGCTGCCAGGGGCAAAACCATTTTAAAGGCTTTGCCCTTCATCTTGCCTTCTCCACCTTGTATTTAAACAAAATCATTTTTAAATCCATGCGATGTAAGAATGAGAAGTACTTTCTCATTGTGCGGAATTTGCTTTGTATCAACCGCCTTTTTCAGGCACTCAAATACAAGCGCCGAGGAAGTTTCTGCATATATTCCATAACGTGCAAGGCTGTTCACATATCTATCTGCATCTTCCTGTGGTGCACTGATTGCAAATCCATGTGACTTCTCCAATGCCCTTTGAGACTGATATGTGACCGTTTCTCCGCCTATAGACGGCATTAGATTAGTTGTTCCCGGGAATTTCTCTGTATGATGCTTTTCTCCTGTTAAGACCTTTTCTAATCTCGGTATCGGTTCTACCGCCACAAGCTTTGGTATCTTTTTCAGATACCCATTTTCCAAAAGTTCCTGGAAACCGTAATAAACACCCGACAACAAGTCGCCTCTGCAAGTCGGCATTAATATATATCGGGGTATTTCATCTCCAAACTCCTCATACAATTCATAAGCGATCGTTTTATATCCCTGGATTATGATTGCCGGGCTTCCAATCGGTTCGTCCGGCTGATTTGTTACACAATACCAATTTTCTGTTTTAAGCTTTTCTGAAATATACCTCGTACGTTCGGCACGGCTATTTGTTACAACTAATTCAGCGCCTGCCGCTAATACAGCTTTCTTCCAAATGGGGGTAATCGCATCTGTCACAACACATACACAATGAATTCCCGCTGCCGCACAGTAAAGGGCACATGATACTGCTTCATTCCCAGTGGATGCACAGCAGATAGTATCCTTTCCTGTCGCGATCGCATGTGCTACGGCCAGTGGATTAATACGGTCTTTGTGTGAGCCTGTGGGATTCTGAAATTCATTCTTTGTATAGACCTCAGCCAACCCCAAATCCTTAGCCAGTCTGTCCATTCTGACAACCGGAGTGTTACCTTCTCCTAATGTAGGAAACGTTTCATACGGAAGAAATTCCCGATATCGCATAAGCCCCTTTTCATTGACGTCTATCCTGGCTGCCCCCTCATACTGCGGAACAACATTTGCATTTTCCTTTCTCTCATAACAATGCGGGCAGCCATTGATATAATCATCAATTGGAAGCTCTGTCCCGCACTTTATACAAATCATAGAAGTTATACGTTTATTCATCAGATCTCCTCCTCACTTTTCCATCCCTTGTCTTTTTGTCTTTTTGTTTTTAAACAATTGAATTCAGTACAATGTTTAAATTAACCAAACTGGCACATACCAGTTATTTTCATCCACAGGTAACAAATCATTTGCCATGCAGATCACACTTCCCGTCCCTATCTCCACTTTTAAGGATTCTAAACCTCCGAAAGTTCCTTCACGGGTCACAGGCTCTAAAACATTAAAATTCTTAATTGCTGTCTTCCCGGGGGATGCAGATTTTTTTATTTCAATCGGAGAAAGCACACCGTTTTGATAAAGGAGCAGATCTATTTCCTTTTTGTCTTTATCTCTGTAATAATAGATAGGAGGCTCTTTCCCTGCATTCAAATAGCTCTTATAAATTTCTGAAAATACATAACTCTCAAAGAATGCCCCGGACATTGCCCCTTTTTCCAGCGCTTCAGGATTTCCCCATTTTAAAAGATACGCCGCCAGACCGGTATCTAAAAAGTGAAGAAGCGGCATTTTAACAACTCGCTTCAGCGCATTGTTGTGG
>CAZNXL010000152.1:0-5438 GCA_964577075.1 uncultured Dorea sp.
ATGCGTTCCGGCGACCTGGTCGATGTGAGCATTATCGCAAGATATTTCGGCGGAGGCGGCCATAAAAAAGCGGCAGGATTTACACTCGCCGGAACTCCTTATGACGTGATCAATAATATATCCAGACAGATCGAAATTCAGTTGGAGAAAAAAGCATGATACATGGGATCTTGAATGTTTACAAAGAGAAAGGCTGCACATCGCACGATGTAGTAGCCAGGCTCCGCAAGATAACAAAGCAAAAGAAAATCGGTCATACCGGGACGCTTGATCCGGATGCCGCAGGAGTTCTCCCGGTATGTCTCGGGAAAGCGACGAAGCTTTGTGAGTTCCTGACTGATAAGGATAAGACTTATGAAACCGTATTGCTCTTAGGAAAAGAAACCGATACACAGGATATCTCAGGAAAGGTTCTTATTGAACAGAAGACGGAGGATCTTACTGAAAAAGAGATTAAAGAAGCGGTGTTATCTTTTATAGGAGGATATGATCAGGTTCCCCCTATGTATTCAGCGTTGAAAGTTAATGGCAGAAAGCTGTATGAACTTGCGAGAGAGGGAAAGGTAATTGAGAGAAAGGCCCGTCCGGTGTCAATTTATGATATCCATATATCCTCTGTGGATAATCCGAGAGTCAGGATGTCTGTAACGTGTTCAAAGGGTACATATATCCGGACATTGTGTCATGATATTGGAAGGAAGCTGGGATGCGGGGGCTGTATGGAAGAACTCATAAGATCCCGTGTCAGCAGATTTTTGCTGGAAGAAAGTATGACATTAGAAGAAATAGAGAAAAGGGTGCGGGAGGGTACGCTAAAAGAGAGAGTATTGCCTGTCGACGCCATGTTTGAGGATTGCCCGAAAGCTGTCGTTAACGCGGCCGGGGAATCTATGGCGAGAAACGGAAATGTTCTTCCGGAGGACGTGGTGGATCTCTACGGCGGGATTTCAGATTGCCAGAATATCCGGATATATGACAGGGAGGATCATTTCATCGCTCTGTACAGGCGGAAGGAGAGAGAGACAGGCTATCGTCTGGTAAAGATGTTTTTCCCTGAAATATAGAGGTGCGAGGAGATTATATGCAATATTTGAAACAGCTGTCACATTATCAGGACAGAAGGAAGTCAGCAGTTACATTCGGAAAATTTGACGGACTGCATCGAGGACATCAGAAACTGATTGAAAAAGTTATACGGCTTGGAAAAGAGAATGACATCGTCAGCATCGTGTGTGCATTTGACATGCGCCCGCTGTGGAAGGCAAAACATTTGCAGACAGAAACCCTGATGACAGAAAAAGAGAGATATCATCATCTGAACCAAAAAGTAGATTATCTGATAGAGTGTCCTTTTACAGAAAAGTTTCGCAATATAACGGCGGAGGATTTTATCAGAGATATTATCTGCGGCAGGCTTCACGCGAGATATGTTGTCGTGGGAACAGATTTTCATTTCGGACGCGACCAGGGTGGCGATATCAATACTTTAGAAGAGTATGCGAAAGAATATGGCTACGAGCTGGTCGTTATAGAAAAAGAGCGTTATCATGGTCAGATCATAAGCAGCACATATATCAGAGATATTTTAAAAGAAGGAAATGTAAGTCAGACTAATTATCTGCTCGGCTATCCATTTGAGGTCAGCGGGAAAGTTGAAAAGGGAAGGCAATTGGGGCGGAACTTAGGCTTTCCGACTCTGAATGTTGCATGGCCGGAATACAAGCTGGTTCCGCCAAAGGGAGTTTATGCCAGTGAAGTTACGATTGGCGGAAGAACATATCCCGCAATCTCCAATATCGGCATAAGACCGACAGTTGCAGAGGATAACAGGGTGGTATTGGAAAGTTTTCTGTTCCATTATGATGACGATGCTTATGGGAAAAATATTAAGGCGAAGCTTCTTGAGTTCAGACGCCCGGAACAGAAATTTGACAGTATAGAAGAGATGAAAGCATGTGTGGATAGGGATATTGCATACGGCAGAGAATACTTTGGGATAGAGTAATGAAGGAGAGTACAGATGAATATTACAGAGGTGTTTTTGTTATTTGGAGGATTAGGATTCTTTCTTTATGGCATGAAGCTTATGAGTGAGGCGCTGGAAAAGGCGGCAGGGGCTAAGATGCGTAGCATCCTTGAATTTTTTACAAAGAATCGTTTTATTGGGATGGTGGTAGGTGTTATATTTACTGCGATCATCCAGTCGTCCAACGCAACTACGGTAATGGTGGTAAGTTTTGTTAACTCGGGTCTGATAAATCTGATGCAGGCAACGGGTGTTATCCTGGGCGCCAATATCGGTACAACTATGACAGGACAGTTGATAGCGTTCAATCTGTCCGACATTGCTCCATTGATCGTCATTGCCGGCGTTGTCATGACAATGTTTTGCAAAAAGCAGAGCGTTAAAAAGATAGGTGAGGTTATTTTAGGCTTCGGTATTTTGTTTATGGGACTTCGAATCATGGGGGAGAGTATGACGGCCGTGAAGGAATCCCAGACAATTCTGAATTTCCTTTCATCCCTTAAAAATCCTTTTGCGGAAATTTTAGTAGGGCTTGTCATTACATCCATTTTGCAGAGTTCATCAGCCACAGTCGGTATTATACTCCTTATGGTCTCACAGGGACTTCTGGAACTCAGCATCTGCCCGTTTATGATCCTCGGATGTAATATCGGGTCCTGTGTTTCTGCTCTTGTTGCCAGTCTCAGCGGCAGGAAGGATGCGAAACGCGCGGCGCTTATACATTTTCTTTTTAACGTGATCGGTTCTGCGATCATGTTTGTGATCCTGCTGATAGCGTTAGATCCGATCATCAAAGGATTGTTATTCATCTCCGGAGGCAGTCTGTCCCGCTCGGTTGCTAATATACATACGCTTATGAAGGTGTTTGAAGTTGCGATACTCTTCCCGTTTATGGGATTTATCGTAAAACTAACTTACAAAGTCGTACCGGGAACAGATCAGGAAGAAAAGGATGAATATGAGCTTCGCTTTATTAAGAAATCCATGATGTCTCCTACGACAGCAGTGCCGGATGCGATCAATGAGATCGAGCATATGGGAAAAGTAGCAATGGTGAATTTGAAAAACAGCATGACAGCGCTTTGTGAAAAAAATGAAAAGCTTGCGCAAAAAGTATATAAGACGGAAGACTATATCGATTTTATGAACAGCAAGATCACAGATTATCTCGTGAAGGTGAATGAGATCGAGCTTCCGCTTACAGATGCAGAGAAACTTGGGGGACTCTTCCATGTCGTAAACGATATTGAGCGTATCGGCGATCATGCGGAAAATCTCGCGGATCATGCGATGATGAGGATCAAGGATGGCGTGGATCTGAGTGAAAAAGCAAAACAACAGCTCCGGGATATGCTGGACAATGTGATCACTCTCCTTGAATATTCTCTCGATATGTTTACCACTAACAATAAGGAACATATGAAAGAAATTCTTGAACTGGCAGATCAGGTTGATGATATTGAGCGAAGCCTGCAGAGAGTACATGTCAAACGCCTTGCAAAGAATAAATGTACTCCGGCCTCCGGAATGATCTTTTCCGATACTGTATCGGGGCTGGAGCGTGTAGCTGACCATGCGACAAATATTGCGTTTGCAATTATAGAACCGTTTGACAGCAGAGAAGAGGAAGAGGAAATGTAAGTTTTCCTTTACACAGGGGAATACTTATGTTATACTGATTTGGTGTGAAAGCCGACGTTCGGTAATTGGATCACTCCAACCGTTACTTAATATCAGGCGTTGTAATATAGTTTTAAGGAGGATTTTGAATATGATTTCAAAAGAGATGAAAGAACAGATCGTAGCAGAATACGGAAGAACACCCGGAGATACAGGTTCGCCGGAAGTGCAGGTAGCAATCCTGACAGCAAGGATCAATGACCTTACGGATCACTTCAAGGCCAATCCGAAGGATCACCACTCAAGAAGAGGGCTTCTTAAGATGGTAGGACAGAGAAGAGGACTTCTTGCATATTTGAAAAAGACAGATATTAACAGATATCGTACATTGATCGAGAGATTAGGACTTCGTAAATAATGGAAGATCGATGAGTGAGAATGAGAGTGAAAAAAAGAGCTTTCCAATCAGAGAAAGCTCTTTTTTTCAATGTTGTATATTTTCAGAAAGTGTGTTACAATATACAAGATTGTGAGCAGATATGCATGTCCCGAGACCACTGAAAAGTATATTTTTGATCAAAAGTATGTTTTTCAGTAGTTTCGGAAGCTTCTGCTTACAGGAAGGATCAATATGGAAAGACCAGGAAAAGGAGAAGAACATGTATAAAAAGTTTGAAATGGAATTAGCCGGCAGAACTCTTTGCGTGGATGTTGACAGAGTCGCGAAGCAGGCGAATGGCGCGGTTCTTATGCATTACGGAGACACAACAGTTCTGTGTACAGCTACAGCATCAGATAAACCGAGAGAAGGGATTGACTTTTTTCCTCTCAGCGTGGAGTACAATGAGAGATTATATGCGGTAGGGAAGATCCCGGGAGGTTTTAATAAGAGAGAGGGAAAGGCTTCTGAGAATGCTGTCCTGACTGACCGTGTTATCGATCGTCCGATGAGGCCGTTGTTTCCGAAGGATTACCGCAATGACGTAACGCTGGAGAATCTTGTACTGTCTGTAGATCAGGATTGTTCACCGGAACTTACCGCTATGCTTGGCGCAGCGATTGCCACAACGATTTCCGACATTCCGTTTGATGGGCCGATCTCTACGACTCAGGTAGGACTGGTTGACGGCGAGTTTGTATTTAATCCGACAGCAGCGCAGAAAGAGGTATCTGATCTTGCGCTTACAGTTGCATCCACAAGAGAAAAGGTTATTATGATCGAGGCCGGCGCCAATGAAGTTCCGGAACAGCAGATGATAGATGCGATTTTTGCTGCGCATGAAGTAAACCAGAAAGTGATCGCATTTATCGACACCATCGTTGCAGAGTGCGGAAAGGAAAAGCATACTTACGAAAGCTGTGCAGTGCCGGAAGAATTATTTGCTGCAATGAAAGAGATCGTTCCTCCGGAGGAAATGGAGGAAGCAGTATTTACAGATGAAAAGCAGGTAAGAGAGGAAAATATCCGTAAGATTACTGAAAAGCTTGAGGAAGCGTTTGCTGAAAATGAAGAGTGGCTTGCAGTTCTTTCGGAGGCGATATATCAGTATCAGAAGAAGACTGTGCGTAAGATGATCTTAAAGGATCACAAACGCCCAGACGGAAGAGCGATCGACCAGATGAGGCCACTCTCCGCAGAGGTTGATCTGATTCCGAGAGTTCACGGTTCCGCAATGTTTACACGCGGACAGACTCAGATCTGTACAGTGACGACTCTTGCTCCCCTCGCGGAGGCACAGAGAATAGATGGACTTGACGAGGCTGAGACTTCTAAGAGATATATGCACCACTA
>CAZNXL010000153.1:0-5419 GCA_964577075.1 uncultured Dorea sp.
ATCTCACCTGCAAATATCTGTCTGATCGTCTCCGTATCCATATCATCAATCTTCCCATTGATCGGGTTCTCAGCGTTCACGGATACCGTAAGTGCGTCTCTTGCGACTATGAATTCCTGATATTCGCTGCCCAGCGCCTCTTTTTCTTCATCCTTAATCGTGCGGGCGATCATACCAAAATCCGCCGTACCATCAATTGCGGCGCTTGCGCCGACTCCAGATCCGCCCGGGGCAACATAAATTGAAATATTTTCCTCCGGGAAAGAAGAATCTACGTTATTCCATGTCTCATATTCTTCTGTAAACGAAGATGCAAGCGACGAAATAATCGGATAAAGTGAGGTTGAACCGCAAAACATGATAGATGATTGAAAGGCGCCATCTTCGGTTCCTTCCTCAGAACTTTCACTTGCAGAAGAAGTATCTTCTGTCTCTTCTGTATTGCTTCCGCAGCCCATAAGTAAAGAAGCGCCAAGAACTGCCGTCAGCAATACAGCGATAATTTTCTTTTTCATAGTATCCCTCCTAAAACTATTTTCTCCATACTAGCGGAAGGAAATTTGAAAGTCAAATAGGAAATATCTATAAAAACACATTATATATTTATAATATCTATATATAGTTTCCGGGCATCCCGCCGCCACCGCCGCCGCCACAACACAGACCGTTGCAGCAGAGATTGCATAAGATATTGGCAATACATAATTTCAGGCACCAGTTGTTTCCGGTGGAGAAAGTGGTCTGATAAGGGCCTTGCCGCTGCTGATACCAGGAGCCGCCGCTTTCAAGACGATTTACCAGCACCTGATACTGGAAGTTGTCCGGCTCACGGCGCAAGGCTTCTTTGGCGTGCTCAAGGGCGATCACATTATTCCCGATACCCGAGTTCGCGAGCGCGCTGTAATAATACCATTGTGCCTCTCGTTTTGTAATTGTATTAAGAAGGTTCAACGCTTCCTGATAATGACCGGTGTTGATGAAGTTAGCGGCGGCGCGCAGATGAAGATCCTCCTCTGAGTCGGCGGAACCTGAGCCGGAACCGGTCTGCCGGTATTCTCCGTAGAATCCTCTGAACGGTCCATAATCATCAGAACCGCCGGAGGTTCCGTATTCACGCTCGCGCATGATCTGATCATATGCCTGCTGGACTTCTTTGAATTTGGCTTCTGCCTGATCTTTGTTGGGATTGTTGATGTTGGCATCCGGATGATATTTCCGGCTTAAGTTCCGGTATGCTTTTTTAATCTCATCGTCCGTAGCGCTTCTTGATACGCCAAGAACGCTGTATGGGTCTGTCATAATATTATTCTCCTGTTATGATTTCGTAGGATCGTCTGTCTGCAGATGTTCCTTACCCTCCATGCGTTTTGCGGTGACCAGGGTGTATTTTGACCATACACCGGAGTACAGGATGTTGCGAAGAATATCTGCATGTAATAGAATGGGTAGATGTTCAAATTCGCGAGAGCACTCCGCCATCATCATAGTCAGGAGATTCCGGCAGTCCTTTGCAAAGTCAGGATTCTCCTGAAAATCTTTTTTCAGAGGATTATAATTTCCTGACTTTATATCTTTTTCAACATCGTCGTAGGCATCCATCAGATAAATGAATTTTCCTAAAAAGAATCCGATCTTCCGAAGAGAATGTTCCCACTCGTCATGTCTGTACGCGAAAAGCTCCGCCATGATCTCGCCGAAAAGACCTGCCATAATGTCAAGATTCTGTTCGTTCTGCCTTTCAAGCTCGGAGAGCTTCTTTAAATTTTCCGAGATAACCGCCGCCTTTTTCGGATATAGCTTCTGTATAGTCTTTACCTTCGGCCTGAGGACCTTTGCGGCGGCGTAGCTTTTCTTTTTGCGTTCATCTTCCCAGTCGTCTTTACATTTATAATACGATAATAATAGATTAACCGCAGCGGCGTATTCTGTCAACTCATTCGTTCGAGCCACGTGTTTTTCTACAGGGTGTGCGATACAGCGCACCGTATCTATCTTAGTCTCCGGTTCATAAAGACCGGTAAGAAGGACGATGAGAAATGTCATATCGAAGGATAAAGATATCTGACCGCTTCTTCCGTACAGGTCCCTGAGACGTTTGCAGAGGCCGCAGTAATACGAATGGTATATGTCGTAATCTTTAAACTTCATCTCAGCTTTATTTATTGCAATATATCCAAACATAATCATCCCTCTTTATCAGCTTTTTTTGATAAATGTCGCGTTACATTTCGGACATCGGATCTCAATCCTGCCTTTCCCGCGCGGTATGCGGATCTTCTGCTTGCAGGAAGGGCAGGTATAGATATGGTGAGTCTTTCGCTGGGCGAGGAGCTGTTTTTGCCTGTATATGCAATTGCGGATCTTATAAGTCCTGTTCAGATACCATTGATTTTCTGCGGAACGCTTATATATCTTTCTGGAAAATATCCGGTAATAAGAGTAGATGATACATGCCCACGAAAACACCGGCAAAAACCGCCATCTTACAAATGTCGACAGGATAATGCTGATAAGGCCGACCGCGATCGTGAACTTTCCGAGAGAATCCAGTCCGTATCTTCCGTACATAAAACGTATAAACTTTTCCTTCAAAATATGCGCCTCCTAGTATAAAATGATTCATAAGAAAATTTCTTAAAATTATCATACGCCGATGGAAGATAAAGTCAAGAAACTTATAATTAAAAAAATATAAAATAAGTGGACATTGCGTAAGGATCGGGTATCGTGATATGATAGTACAAACGGCATTGGAGAGAAGAAAAGTGATGGATCAGTTGACGAAGTTAATCAAAGATGATATGAAACCGGCTCTCGGCGTGACGGAGCCCGGAGCGATTGCGTTTGCTGTCGCTGCGGCAAAGAAATATACAGAAGGGGAAGTGAAAAAGGTCAGAGTTGCATTGAATTCGGGTATGTATAAGAACGCGTTCACCTGCGGGATCCCGCACTCTGACCAATTCGGCAATCTGTATGCGGCAGCGCTCGGAGCGGTGGCGGCCAGAGCAGATCTCGGACTGGAATCGCTGGCGGACATAACAGAGGAAGATGACAGAACGGCGGCGAAGATGGCGGAAGATGGGAAAGTAGAAGTCTGGATGGATCATATAGGCTCTGAGATTACGATAGACGCGACGGTAGAAACTGAGTCGGACTGCTGCACAGTACACATCCGGGATCGCCACACGCACATTGCGTCTATAGAAAAAAACGGTGAGATCATCTTTTCTGAAAAACCTGCCCATGAGACAGAAAAGCTGTGTGAAAGTCCGGATGCAGCGAAGGCGGAAGAGATTCCGATCATCCATCAATATACGCTGCATGAAATTTTAGAATATGTGAAAAGTGTTCCGGAGAGGGAGATCAGTTTCATACGGGACGCATTTTCTATGAATATGGAGCTTTTGGAAGAGGGAATACATTCCGGGCGCGCGGTGATAGCCGAACAGCTTTTTAGAGAGAATGATAATCGGCTCATCTCAAAAGATGCATTAAGGACCGCGCAGCTTTTGTGTAACGGTGCGATAGAGGCAAGAGTATTGGGGCTCGGCCGTCCGGCGATGAGCATTACCGGAAGCGGGGCCCACGGGATTATAGCTACAATGCCGTTATTTGCGTATTTTCAGGTGAATTACGGTAAGATAGAGGAGGGACAGCTCCTCAGGGCGACAGCGCTCAGCTATCTTATTACGATGTATATCAAGGAATATTCCGGTAAGCTCTCTGCGTTCTGTGGCTGCGGGATCGCGGCAGGAACGGGTATGGCATGTGCCCTGGCATTTCTGAAAGGGGCGGATGCACGGCAGATAGATATGGTGATACGCAATATGGCCAGCGGTCTGACAGGAATGATCTGCGACGGGGGCAATCACGGATGTGCGATGAAAGGGATCGTAGCTGTTGATGCGGCGTTTCGCGCGGTTTCACTTGCAATGGAAGGGGTCAGTATTGAAGCGATTCACGGGATCAATGGAAAGACGCCGGAAGATACGATGAGATACATGGGAATGATCGCGTCACCGGGAATGGTGCAGACGGAAAAGACGATCGTTGACATTATGGAGCAGAAATAAGTGATAAAGCTTTACGATCATACAGAAGAAGGTGTTTTAGATGGCTCAAAGGAACAGAAGGCGCAGAAGAAGGCGCAGGAGACAGAGCCACTGGCTCTCTAATATCATATTAGCGATCTCTCTGGCAGTCTTTTGCATAGCGGCATTTCAGCTGCTCAGGATCGGTAAGGGATATCTGGACGGAAGAAAGGAATATGACAGGATCCGGGATCTTGTCATCACCGATCCGGATCAGGATGAAAAAGGAGAAAAAGATCAGTTTACAGTAGACTTTGATCGGCTTTTGGAGATGAATGAGGATACGGTAGGATGGATCCGCTTCCATCCGGAACCTTCGATCATCAACTATCCGATCGTACAGGGGAAGGATAATCAGGAATATCTTCATCAAACATTTTCAGCGCAGGAAAACACACTGGGTACGATCTTTTTGAATGTGGATAATCATAGTGATTTTAATGATGTACATTCCATTATATATGGTCACCGGATGAGAGATGGTTCGATGTTCCGCCATCTTCAGGATTATGAGGAAAAAGAATTCTGGGAGGAGAATCCGTATTTTTATATCTATACCCCGGACGGGCGTAAGATCACATATCATATCTATGCAGCGGCCCGGATTGTTGATTCGGAGGAGAATTACCAGACGGTTTTTGAAAATGGCGAAGAGTTCCGGCAATTTATAGATATGACAAAGAAACAGGCGCTATATGACACGGGTGTGGAAGTGACCAGTTTGGATCAGATCGTGACGTTGTCCACCTGCACCAGCGCCAGTGACGAACATCGTTTTGTAGTGCGCGCTGTGAAGGAAAGCGAAGATCTTGTGGATGAAGAACAGGAGAGGTGAAAAATGACGGCATATTCATATGAAGTTGGAGATATCATTACATTGAAAAAGCAGCATCCGTGCGGGAGTAAACAGTGGGAGATCCTGCGCGTAGGGGCGGATTTCCGGCTAAAATGCATGGGATGCGGGCACCAGATCATGATCTCGCGGAAGCTGGTGGAAAAAAACACCAGGGATTTGAAGAAAAAAGCTTGAAACAAGCGCTAAAATATGGTATCATGCCTAATTGTGATACATTTGATTTGCCTTGTATGAAAAATCATTATACGAGGCAAAATCCTTGCTCCCGCATAAGCTGAGCGGGGGCCAAAAGACCAGAAGGAGGTGCAGAGACGACATGAACAAATATGAATTAGCTGTTGTTGTCAGTGCAAAAATCGAAGATGACGAGAGAGCCGCGGTGATCGAAAAAGCAAAAGCATTAGTAGAGCGTTTCGGTGGCCAGATCTCCGACGTTGAAGAATGGGGTAAGAAGAGATTAGCTTACGAGATT
>CAZNXL010000154.1:0-5372 GCA_964577075.1 uncultured Dorea sp.
TTTAACACACCGGTAACCTCACTTTCATAAGCATAACCGTTGGCGCGCTCATATTCTGACATGAGACGGTTATATGCATCCATATGTTTTTCAAGGGCGTCACTGCTCAGATGTTTCATCTCGATCTCCATCCTGCGCAGACGATGTTCAGTCTCGATGATCTCTGCTTTGGAGGTCCTGACTTCTTCGTATATAGAATTCTCACCGGACATGTTTTGATGCTGTGCCAGATACCCAACGGTTTTCCCTTTTGTGAGGATCACATTGCCCCCATCCAGTGAAAGCTCGCCGATGATCATCTTGAGAATCGTGGACTTTCCGGCGCCGTTTGGTCCTACGAGCGCGCATTTTTCATGATCTTCTATATGAAAAGAGCCGTTGGTGACAATAGTTTTCTCACCGAATGCTTTGCTGATCCCGTGACATGCTAATATCATAATATCCTCCTGCTTTCTTTTGGAAAAAATCCATGATGTATCTATGTAGATACGTTTTAATTATAGCGTTTATGAAAGAAAAAACAACAATTATTTGACTTTGCAAAAACATTTTACTATAATATTTTTAGGAACAGAATGGAAGGTGATAACAAGTGGAAGAAAGAGAGATTTCTCAGGCGGTTATACGCAGATTGCCAAGATATTACAGATATTTGGGGGAACTGCTTGAAAATGGCGTAGAACGAATCTCCTCTAATGATCTCAGCAAGAAAATGAAAGTTACAGCTTCTCAGATTCGTCAGGATCTCAATAATTTCGGTGGGTTTGGACAGCAGGGTTATGGCTACAATGTGAAGTATTTGTACACAGAGATCGGAAAGATCCTCGGTCTTGAGGAAGATCATAATATTATCATTATTGGAGCAGGAAATCTCGGACAAGCTCTTGCAAATTATGCAGCTTTTGAAAAGAGAGGTTTTATCTTGAAAGGTATCTTTGATGTAAATCCGAGGCTTCAGGGAGTGTCGATCAGAGGAGTACCGATTCGCATGATGGATGAGCTGAAAGAATTCATGCGAACGAATGATGTGGAGATCGGTGTACTTACGATTCCGAAGGAGAAAGCTATAGAAGTAGCGAATCTTTTGGTGGATGACGGAGTGCGGGCGATTTGGAATTTCGCACATACGGATCTGAATTTACCTGACAATATTATTGTTGAGAACGTGCATTTGTCGGAGAGCCTGATGCAGTTGTCCTATAATATTAGCAGATATCATCAGGAACATAAGGAGTCATAAAAAAAACGTGTAGTGATAGGCCTGTATGGAGGCTTGTCTTTACACGTTCTTTTATATTCTAAATGCGACAATGGAACGACAGGGAGTGTGAAGAGGTGTTATGAAATATTTGCCGGGAGCAGATCAGATGAAGGCAGCAGATCAGTATACGATACAAAAACTTGGCGTACCGTCTTTGGAGTTGATGGAGAGAGCGGCCGCCAGTTGTGTCAGCTATATGAAAGAGCAGGATATGGATCTGTCAAAAGTATGTGCCGTCTGTGGAACAGGAAATAATGGCGGAGATGGATTCGCAATTGCCCGAATGCTTAGAGAGGATGGATATGATGCACAGGCAGTTCTGATCGGTAATAAGGACCGCTGCACACCGGAATGCGAGGAGCAGATCAGGCGTTTTGAAAGTTCCGGAGGAATTGCAGGCAGCGAATTTGAGAAAAAAGAATATAGTATTATAGTAGACGCTCTGTTCGGCGTGGGCCTGAGCCGGGATATCGAGGGAAGGTATCTGGAAGTCGTAAAGGCAATGAATGAATGCTCCGGAAAAAAATTCGCAGTTGATATTCCCTCGGGAGTCTGTGCAGACACAGGAAATATACTTGGAATTGCATTTCGCGCGGACGATACTGTAACCTTTCAGAATGAAAAATTCGGCATGAAGATTTATCCAGGAAAGGAATATGCAGGAAATATATTTGCTGCAGATATCGGAATCAATGATATGACATTGGAAAAAGATATAGATGTGGCGTGTATGCTCGAGGAATCAGATTATAGAAAACTTATGCCTGTGCGCAGAGAAGATTCCAACAAAGGGACCTACGGTAAGGCGCTCATCATCGCGGGAAGCAAAGGAATGAGCGGCGCAGCCTATTTTAACGCAAGATCAGCATATCTTTCCGGAGCAGGACTTGTACAGATCTATACCGCAGAGGAGAACAGAAGTATCTTACAGCAGCTTTTGCCGGAGGCTATTATAACTTCCTATGAAAAATATGAGGAAGAACAGGTTGATACCCTTCTTAAATGGGCGGATGTCATATGCATCGGTTCAGGAACAGGCAGGAGCGGGACGTCAGAAAAGATATTAAGGACCACACTTAAAAGGGCGTCCGTTCCCTGTGTCATAGATGCGGATGGATTGAATCTTATAGCGCTCCATCCGGAGTATTTTGAAGAGACGACGCATAGAGATTATATCATAACCCCACACATGAAGGAGATGTCGCGTCTTACCGGTTTGGAGGTCGATGTGATCAAAGAGGAACGGCTCAGAGTGTTGAAAGACTATACAGATAGTAAAAAAATAACCTGTGTTTTAAAAGATTCCAAAACAGTCATCGGCTCTTATGGACACAGACCGGTTCTGAACTTATCTGGCAACAGTGCCATGGCAAAGGCAGGTTCCGGAGATATCCTTGCAGGAGTGATCACAGGCATCTTAGCCCAGACAAAAAATTGTCGGGACGCGGCGGCGCTTGGAACATATATTCACGGAAGAGCTGGAGATTTTGCAAGGGATGAAAAGGGAAACTATAGCGTGCTGGCGGAAGATATCATGCTTCATATCGGCACCGCTATGAACAGATTGATGCAATAATGAAGGGAAAAGCGGCGAATGAAACAATACACAAGAGTGTGCGCAAGGATTGATCTCGATGCAATCGAGCACAATATTGAGATGATGAAGAAAAACATAAGAGAAGACACAGGTATGATCATTGTTTTGAAAACAGACGGCTATGGCCACGGCGCTGTTCAGATCGCACGGATGCTTTCAGAAAAAGATTATATCTGGGGGTATGCGGTTGCTACTCTGGACGAGGCGGTTCATTTAAGGAAGAGCGGGATCAAAAGGCCGCTTCTTGCTCTCGGATCTGTTTTCCCGGATCAATGGGAAGAGATGATCGAGAACGAGGTACGCATGACAATCTATAAAGAATCCGCGGCAAGAAAGATTTCTGAACTGGCGGGAAGAATGGGAAAGAAAGCCTATATCCATATAAAAATTGATACAGGAATGTCCAGACTGGGTTTTTTGCCGGGTGAAGAGAGTGTACAGTCGATTGAGAATATTTGTAAGCTCCCGAATCTCATACCGGAGGGGATGTACACACATTTTGCCAGAGCGGATGAAGCGGATAAAACATTTACTAAAAAACAGATGGAAGCATATATATGGATGAAAGAGGCATTGAAAGAGAGAAATATTACTTTTCAATATTATCACTGTTCAAATAGTGCGGGGATTATCGATATGCCGGAAACAAATATGGATCTTGTAAGAGCAGGGATCTCAACTTACGGGCTCTATCCCTCGGAAGAAGTGAAAAAAGAAAAGGTAATATTAAAGCCGGCGCTGGAACTTATCTCTCATATTGCTCATGTGAAATGGGTGGATGCCGGAACACCTGTAAGCTATGGCTCTACATTTGTCACTGACAGGAGAACGCAGATTGCAACTATTCCGGTGGGATATGGCGATGGGTATGCGAGAAGCCTTTCCAACAAAGGATATGTGCTCATCCACGGCAAGAAGGCGCCAATTCTGGGGCGCGTGTGTATGGATCAATTCATGGCGGATGTTACTGATATTGAAGATGTAAAATATGCAGATAAGGTTACTTTAATAGGAAATGACGGAGCGGAAAAGCTTCCGGTAGAGATCTTAAGCGAACTGTCCGGCAGATTTAATTATGAATTTGTCTGCGATCTCAGTAAGAGAATCCCGCGGGAATATATCCGTCACGGCGAAGTGATTGAACAGATAGATTACTTTGATTAGATATGCAAACTCTATGGAATACATCCGAAAAAGATGGAAATACTTAATGTATCTAAATATATCGGAGTGTGAATAGAGTGCAGGTTAGACGTGGAGATATATATTATGCGGATTTGAGCCCGGTGGTTGGTTCCGAACAGGGAGGGATACGTCCGGTGCTGATTATACAAAACGATGTGGGAAATAAGCACAGCCCTACCGTGATCTGTGCGGCGATTACTTCGCGTATGAATAAGGCGAAGCTTCCTACGCATATAGAACTGGATGCAAGAAAATGCCAAATAGTAAAAAATTCAGTGATACTGTTAGAGCAGGTGAGAACTATTGACAAACAGAGACTGAAAGATTTAGTATGTCATTTGGATAAAGGAATAATGAACAAAGTAGATGAAGCATTGAAGATCAGTTTCGGGCTTCATACATAGCAAAGGAGTTTAAAGAATCAGAGATGGAAGAGGGTAGTTTGTTTCAAAGAGTACGGCAGATATTTCAGTTGGAAGATGAGATGGACGAAGGGATGCAGAAGGAGGCGGCGGCGCTCATTCGCAATATTTTCCGCTATATGGATAAAGACGCAAAAGATATTATGACTCACAGACGGAACATCGTTGCGATTGCCGGAGAGGAAAAGCTGGAGAATGCATTAAAGTTTATGCTGAATCAGAATTTTTCAAGATTCCCGATATATAAAGAAGATATTGATGAGATCGTGGGATTCCTGCATCTCCGGGATGCGATGGCCTGTTACCTCTCAAAGCAGAACAGGGAGGCGCCTGTTTCTTCACTGGGAGATTACATAAGAGCCGTAAAATTCATACCGGAAACAAAAAGCATTGATACACTGTTTCGCGAGATGCAGGCGACACATAATCATGTGGTTGTTGTTCTTGACGAGTATGGACAGACCAGCGGGCTTGTAACGATGGAAGATATATTGGAAGAACTTGTGGGAAATATTTTTGATGAACATGACGTGGAAAAGAAAATGATCACACCGCTTGCAACCGGAAATTATCTTGTGAATGGATTTGTGGACCTGGAAGATCTGGAAGATTTACTTAAAATCCCATTTGAAAAAGAGAATTATGAGACGCTGAACGGCTTCCTGATCGACCAGCTGGAGAGAATCCCCGGAGAGGATGAGCACTGTGTTGTGGAGTATGAAGGGTACCGGTTCGCCGTTCTTTCTGTAGATAATAACACAATCCAGAGAGTAAAGATTGAAAAACTCAGGGAAGAATGATAAAATGAAAGACGTGTGATAATTGAGAAGAAGATAAAGCGAGGGAAAAAACATGTCAGGACATTCAAAATTTGCCAATATTAAACACAAAAAAGAAAAAAATGATG
>CAZNXL010000155.1:0-5264 GCA_964577075.1 uncultured Dorea sp.
CTCTTCCGTCACATAAGCGTCCTCTGTTACGTAAAAGTCGTGCATGCGTTTGGCTTCATCAAATTTCAACCAGGCATCGCCTATAACAACATAAATTGCAATCTGTTCTGTATAACGGTGAATTACTTTGAATAGTTTTTCTATGGTTATTTCAAATTCTCCACACTCTCTCATGTTCTAATCACCCTTTCTCGCTTTCATATTGCCCCAAATTCGGCTTTAAATTGTTTTGACGGATAAATTATCGCCTGTGAGGAAATCGGGGCTTAAAACGGCTTGCAGGAAGCCTGAGATGTCCGTCTGGTTGTTTCCTGCCCGATACATCAGTTTCTCACCCAATGATCATGCAAACCCTGTATCCTCGGCGCAAACCACAAGAGAAGGTCAACAATATCGGCTCTGCGCTCATATTTTAGAACCAGTTCTTCCGAGCGTTCGTTATAAGCGCCCATGTCGTGATCGCCAAGGTATGTTTTATAGTTCTTCCAGCAATCATTGTATATATTCATAATGCGTTCTTGTATTTCGTCCATAATGTCCATAACGCTCCTTCTGTAACCGATGTAACCATTTTTCCAGAATAGTAACCGAAGTTGGGTTACCTCGCAAACCGTGATATTTACTGGCTTTGCGGCTATTTTTTAAGGGAGTAACCGAAGTAACCAATGATTTTCCTTATATAAGAAAAAATTTTTTATACGTAACACATCTCTATTTTTTTCATTTTTTTATTTATATATATATAGAAAACGGCTGGTTACCTGGTTACCTTGGTTACCGGTTACCTTTTAATGAAATGGCAGCTCTTCCTGTTCATATAGTTCAACAGGCTCAAATCCGTCCTTGTCTTCAAACTCATTCAGCTTGAGGAATACGCATCGTATGTTCTTCCCCTTGATTTTTTTTACCTTGGTCAGCCTGCCTTTGGATACCTGAATCAGCGAATTCCTGTCCGCCCACGATAAAAATGCCTTGTCTGAAAAGCCGCCCTGTTCGCAAAGTTCCTTAAATGCCTGAGTATATATGATGGCATATTCTTCCTCAATGAAGCCCCATTTTTCAACCTTCGTATCTGCGTCAAATCGTTGACTGTTCATGTTTATTTTGTCAATCAGATACTGATAACAGCGTTCATTTTCCGAAAGCTCATTGTGGCTTACTAAAACAGATTTTGCCTCTTCAATGTCGATATATTCCCCATCGCAGAACATGTAATCCGTAATGATCTTGTCTGCGGTGAGGACAATGGACAATGCCATGCTCTGTTTCTGCATTTTATCATCCTGGTAGATTTCTCTCTGGATCTTCTGTTGCATGGATTTGATTTTTTCCTTACCCAACTCCTTGACGATTCTCACAAACCGTTTCCCGGCATGTCCATAATTCTGTTTCAATACCTCTACCGTTCCCTGTGGATCAGCAAATACATGATCCTTGCATTCCACCTCAAGGATCCTGTTCACCGCCCCGCCCTGCGAAACGTAGGACGATAAAGGACGCTCCCCATTCGTAAGCGTTATATTCTTCCAGCGGTGTTCTCTTCGGATTCCCAGCTCCTTGTTGGAACGGCTTTTCCCTTTTCCGGAGCACAGGTCGTATACGAAGCCCTCAAAATTTTCTCGTATTCTTGCGCTCACCTTGCTGCTGTCATCCAAGATCATAGGGAGATGGTTCAGCATGTCCGCCCGGACTTCCAATTGAACTTCTGTAGATTTGAAATCGCCAATATATTGACTGTCTGAAGGATTCGCCCACACTGAGGCCGCAAGCATGAGAGCAACAGTCTTTCCTCCTTCCGTCTCTCCCCATAGATCCACGAGAAAGGGAAGCGCATCCGCTTTTTCCACGAGGATGCTGGCAAACGAAGCCGCAAGAATAAATTTGATCTCAATACGCCCCGTTTTGCGGAGTTCCTTCACGTGTCCCATCCAGACATTCTTATTGCCATGTTCCTTGATGCTGTCAAACATCTGCTTAAACTGCATGTCCCCGTCGAATACGACATCGGTATCATAGGGAATGAAACCATCTCCTATCCACCCGAGTTTTGAAGAAGACATCTGCACCGGGATGTCATTGTCATTCAGATTCTCCACATCCGAAAGATACTTCACCAGAAGTCTTGCGTTTTCAGAGGTGACGGACACGCCGAGTTTTGACAACGAGACGATCTTGTTGGCAGAGGATACCAGATCTTTCGGGACCGTGATCTCCGTCCATTTATGGTTTCTCTTATATGCAAGCTTCAATTGCTCCTCGCCCGTCTCAAGGTTCTTCATCCGCATGATCGGAAGGATTGGATGATAACACGCCAGCACTTCGTTGGAGTAGTCCTTGCTGAAAGTGCTGATGCCCTCATCAGATGCAATCCATGCCCCGCATTCCATATTATTGTAGGGGCCGGTAAAGTTTGTCCATTGGTTTATCAGTTGTCTTGTGGACGCAGTGGATTTCTGAATGGCTTTTTCGGCCTTATTATATGCCCGTGCAAGTTTGTTAAATTTGGTTTTCACGTTCAAAGCCTCTGCCCTTTCTTCGCAGGATAATAGCATCCTTGCTTTTAATATCTCGTCTTCCTGTTCAAAGATCTCGGTAAAGACTTCATCAGACAAGATGCTTTTTTCGTCATATTCTATCAATGGTTTCATTTCGTCACTTCGTCACTCCCATTTAAAATTTCATGGTGGTACAACTCTATCTGTAAAGCTTCAAAACAATCGCACCATACGTCACTCAATGGCTCTGATTGCTCCACGTAGTATCGGTAAACATCAATCAGGGTATTATTCAGTTCCTTTTTCCTTCTTATTTTTTCTTTCTCCTTTTCGCGCATCTTCCGTTCCTGTTGCGCTTTATATATAGCAAGGTTCGTCTTGAAGGAGGGCTTTTCATAAGACCCTCCAAGCATACGGAACGCCTCTTTAAAAGGAATATGATAGAACTCTTGAAGAAAGGTAAAAATATCCCCATTTGCCCCGCATCCAAAGCAGTGGTAATCGTGCTCATAAATTTTCATAGAAGGCTCCCTGTCCCCTTTATGGAATGGACAGTGTACAAACCCCGCGCGATTGGGCTGGGGAAGTCCGCACTTCGCCAAAATATCCCGCATGGTATAGGTTGTCTTTATCTCTTCCTTAGTCATGCGCATCGCCACTGAGGATCCGGATGATCTCCTTGCCGGTATCTTTCTTGTCGCAGAACAGGAACTTGCATCCGTATTTTCGTTCCTGAGTACTCAGCACCTTATACAGGACTTCTCCCTTCATGGCTTTCGTTTCGATAGTCTCCCACTTTCCGGTATCCGGATTTTTCTTTCTCCTGTATCGTCTCGGATTCTCCCACCAGATAACATCTTCCAGCGTTTGGATTCCTTTCCCATGCTCTACCAGGACTATGATCTGTATTCCATGTTCTTTTGCTAATAAGAGTTCCCTGCGAAAGCGTTCATGATCCTGACACACATTGCTGCACAATTCCGAAAGGTTTTGCTTGCGGTCAATTACAATTCGGGGATTGTCATAATTCATATAGTCCCCGACCATCAGCTTCGACACAGGATGCTGGACGCCATTGCGGTCAAAGGTTTCCATGATTTTTTTAATTGCCCTTGTCTTCTCTCTGCTGTCTACCTGAATAACCATTTCTCTCACCACCTAATCAAATGGTAATTCCTCGTCAATGTCGTCCGGAATATTCACGAACCCGTCTGGACCCGGCTCCCCTGACTGATCAGGATCACGATGATTCCCCTGAGAAGCGCTCTTACTCTCTGCAAATCCGACCTGTTCCGCTACAATGTCGGTTGTGTAAATTTTTTGTCCATCCTGATTTGTATAAGACCCGGTCTGCACCCTTCCGGACAACTCCATCTTGACTCCTTTCCCAAACCATTTCTCAATAAATTCGGCCGTTTTGCCAAATGCAACACAGCTTGGAAAGTCTGCGGTAGGACCATTCTCATGCGTATATCTCCGATCAACAGCCAGAGAAAATCTCGCAATCGTGCTTCCTCCATCTGTATATCGGATATCAGGGTCTCGCGTCAGCCGTCCCGTAAGATTCACGCTGTTCATTCATTTCCACCTCCATATCTCTTCTTTACATCATCCCAATGTTTGATAATGTTATCGTATTGCCTGTAAGTCAAATCGCTGATGGAGGCGGCTCCTTGATAAAGCTTGAGCAACCCTTCAACATCAATGTGCTCTCCTTTGCATCTGCTCTCCAGTGCTTTTGCCTCTCTTTCTTCAATCGTTGACGTGTCGGCATGGCTGTTTGTCTGTGGTTCCGCAGGTTCTTTCTCTTTGCCGGTGCGGGTCTTCGTTGATTTCCCTTTCAGTTCCTTACTTGCATCCTGATCAGGATCTTCCCCCGTAATAATCTTGTATGCCTTTAAAAGAGCATATTTATCGCCATACGTCATAGCCTTTCCCGGCGCTTTGTCCTGAGAATCCACTCCGTCTCCATAAGTCGTAATGTCAATGTATTCTTCCGGTTTTTCTGTATTCACAAACCGATATACCGTTTCCACTCTCATAAATAGCTGCTTTGTTTCAGATCCATCTGCCTTGACAGATGTTAAGATCGAAGTATCAATCACCTGCCTGCGATACGGATAACTGTATATCCCATGCTTTGCCTCAATGGGCTTTACCGCAGCCAGAACATCAGCCTCTCCAACCGCTTTATAAGAATTCTTGCCCCATCCTACGTTCAGGTTCTTTGCTACCGCTGTAATTTCTTCTGTGATAGCGCTCATTTTTTCGTATATATTCACTTGGATTCCTCCTTGTCAAACACAACTCTGTCTGCCGATTCCGTAATCATAAGACTGGCAATCTGCTTCAATGACAAAGTTGATTCATTATAAATATCAACCAGAATGTTATAGGCTTCTGGAGTCAGCTTCACGGCGGTCTGTTCGTCGATCGGCTGCTTCTTCCTTGCCGGTACATGTATCATTCCATCATTCATAAGATGCCTCCTGTAAAAACTTAAAAATTTTTTTCTTCCGCCTGTTCCGGGGATTCCTCCCTATCCTTATCCGCATCCGGTTCGCTCACGATCCCGATGATGGATAATACGTCTTGTACATCTGCGCCATACTTGGCGTGATTGCAATACCTGCATGCCGCGTCAATCAATGCTCTAAGATCCACGTCTTCAAGCGCCACATAATCAACCTTATATTTTGTCATTTGTATCTCCTCACTTTCTACACTATGCTTTCATTGATGGTTTCTTCTTAAGGAAAAGGCACTACA